>JAJRXN010000049.1 GCA_024276295.1 Acidobacteriota bacterium | reverse complement strand
GCGCGCCAGCCGGTGGCTCCTGCCGTGGTTCGCCCTCGCGGCGGTGCTGGCGCGCGCTCTCGCGTCGGAGCGCGGGACCGGAACGTTCGTGCTGCTCGGGATCGTCGCCGCCGCGCTCGCGGTCGCCCAGAGCGGCCGCGCGCTGGCGCTGGCGACGCGGGGACGACGGACCGGCCGGCTGGCGCGCGGCGCGCGGCGGATCTTCGGCCTCGACCTGCCGGGCGAGGAGGTTCTCGCCCTCGATCGTGTCGACCTGACGATCCGCGGCGGGATGGTCGGGATCCTCGGACCGAACGGGGCGGGGAAGACCACGCTGCTGCGCTGTCTTGCCGGCGTGCTCGAACCGTCACGCGGCGCGCTCCGGATCGGCGGCGTGCCGCTCGCGCGGGTGCGCGGCGTCCTCGGGCGCTACGTCGGATACCTGCCGCAGGAGTTCGGACTTCCCGGCGGCATGACGGTGCGCGACTATCTGGACTACTGGGCGCTGCTCTACGAGATCGAGGAGCCCGCTGCGCGTCGCGAGCGGGTCGGCTCGCTGATCCGCGAGGTCGGTCTGGAAGAGCGCGCCGGCGCCCGGATCGCGGAACTCTCCGGTGGGATGAGGCAGCGGGTTGCCGTGGCACGCACGCTGCTGCGGCTCCCGCCGGTGATCATCGTCGACGAGCCGACCGTCGGTCTCGATCCGCGCGAGCGCGTCCGGTTCCGCAACCTGCTGGCGCGCCTGGCTCGGGGTCGGCTCGTGCTGTTCTCGACGCACGTCGTCGAGGATGTGGCGGTCGCCTGCGAGCGGGTGCTGGTGCTCGCGCGCGGCCGTCTCGTGTTCGACGGTCCTCCGGCCGAACTGGCCGGCGTCGCCCGCGGTCGGACCTTCGCCGTGCGGATCGCCGAAGGAGAACGACTCGCCACCGGTTCCGGCGTGCTCGAGGCGGGACGGCGTCTCGTCGAAGGCGGCGTCGAGGTACGGCTGCTCGCGGGGGGGATTCCCCACCCGCTGGCCGAGCCGGTCGAACCGACGCTCGAGGACGGCTATCTGTGGCTCACCGCGCGCGAACGGGGGGCGCGATGACCCGGCCGCTCGCGCGCCTCGCCGTGCAGGGGCGACTGGTCCGGCTCTCGATGGTCGGTGTCGCTGGCCGGCGGTTCTGGCTGCTCCCGCTGGCTCCGATGCTGTGGCCGGCCCTGCTGAAGTTCTTCTCGGTGATCGGTGAAGGGGGGGCGCCGGCCCCCGGTGCGGTCGCCGGCTGGGTACTCGGGCTTCCGACCGGCGCGCTGGCGGTGGCGCTCGGCTGCCGGATCGTCGGCGGCGAGGTCGACCAGCGCACGCTCGAGGTGGTCTACACGGTTCCGGGCGGCGCACGCCGCGTGTGGCTCGCCCGGTTCGCCGCCGCGAGTCTGCTGGCTCTCGGCGGGGAACTCGCCGCGGCGCTGGTGGCGCATCTGACGCTGGTCGACATCCGGCCGCTCGATCTCGTCTCGTGCTGGATCGGATCCCTGTTCCTGCTGGCCGTCGGACTGCTGGCCGGCGCCGTGTTCCGCGGCGTGATCACGGCGGCGCTGGCGGCGGTGCCGGTGCTCGCGCTCTCGCTATTCATGGGAGGCACCGTGCGCTTCGCGCCTTTCTTCTCGGCGGCCGCGCTCGCGGGGCGGTTCGATCCGGCGGACGTGCTCGTCTGGACGTTCCAGAGCCGCGTCGGCTTTCTGCTGCTCACGGCCCTGCTCGTCGCGATGGCGGTCGCGCGGGCGGAGAACCGCGAGGCGATGCTGCGGGGCTGACCGCCGTGCGCCTGCCGGGACCCGGGTCAGAGATAGAAGAGCTGACCGAGGCGGGCCCGCGTCGTGGCCCGGAAGCGCGGGTCGCGACGGTAACGTCCCTGGCAGCGGCGGCAGACCGGCCGGGGATCCGCCCCGAGTTCGTGCGGAACGAGCTGGCTGCGCGAGAGCGTCGTCCGCGGCCGCGTCTCCCCGCACACGCCGCACTCGAACGTGTCCCCGCGAATCCCCGCGGACGGGTCGAACGCCAGGGCCCGCTCGGTCTGGCGGATCAGCAGGCCGAGCAGCTTCTGCTGCGCTTCGGACGGCGCGTGGAGAAACGGCCCCGGCCAGGAGCGGAGAAACACCTCGGCCTCGCGTCCGGCGGGAAACACTCCCGGACGGAGCAGGGCCGCGCCCGAGCGGCGCGGTTCGAGCAGGCAGCGGCCGGAACAGGGGCCGAGGCAGATGCGAAACAGCAGCGCCTCGCTCGCCTGGACGAGCAGATCGACAAGGAAACCGTGCTTTTCGTCCCAGCGCGGTCGCGGGAGACTGGACGCGCCGAGGGCCGCCCGGTAGATGTCCTTCAGTTCGTCGCCGAACGGTCCGAAGCCGTCGCCCAGCGCGGTGTCGCCGTCGGGCGAGGTCACCTCGGCAAACCAGCTCTGGATCGCCCGGGCACCGGTCCGGGCGCAGGTGATCGTCGAGTGCTGGATGTGATCGCCGTGGGGACGCTCGACGCAGGGAACGCGCGAGAGCCAGATCTCGAACGCACGGGAGAGGATCCAGGTCAGGTCGGTCACGAACACCGCGCTGCGCGTCGGCCGGCGACCGTCGAGGATCAGCGTGGCCAGGTCGTGGCGTTCCGGCAGATCGGGGATCGGCGTCAGGAAATAGTGTCCCGGATGGAGGCTCTCGCGGATCATCCGGCGCACGAGCGGGATGCTGCCGAATTCACCCTCCTCGAGGCGGCGCGCCGTCTGCTGCGCGATCATCGAGAGTCGTTTCTGTCCGGCGGCCTCGTGGACCAGCGCATTGTGGCGCAGCATGCGCGCCAGGCGCTGCGGTTCGCCGCCGGCGGCGAGCCGGCTCGCCGCGCGATCGACGAGTTCTTCGCGCGTGGCCTCGTCCTTCGAGACCGCGTCGAGCATCTCGAGCCGGATGTCGTCGAAGGCGTGGTCGCCGGCATCGTAGAACCAGCCGGAATACCCCTCGTGATCGAGCAGCCGGGCCGAGTCGGAAACGCCTCCCTTCGGGATCCGGGCGACGCGCGGCTCGGGGATCGCCGGCCGCAGGTCGGCGAGGGGGTCGAGCAGCCGGCGCGCGGCGTCGTAGTCCTCCGGCGGAAGGTGCTGCTCGCGGCGATCGAAGCGTTCGGCCTCGATCAGCAGCGCCAGCGCCAGCGGAACGGGGACGTCGTACATCAGCTCGTCGCAGGCGTCGTTCGGCGGAGACTCCTCCGCGTCGGCGAGACCGTCGTAGCGCTGGACCTCGAGCCCGGTCAGGGCGAGCGCCTCGCGCACGCCCGCCCCGTGATTGAGCACGAAGATCGCCGTGCGCGGGCGCCGGCCGGACAGGCGGAAATCGAAGCGGACCGGGAAGCTCCCGGTCCCGTCGCAGAAGCCGACCCGCGCCGTCCAGCCCTCCGGAACATGTTCGGCGTCCGCCTCGCTGGCGTGCCGTGCCAGCGCACCGGTGACCAGGTCGCGCTCCGCGGGCGAGCGCGTCTCGATCCGGCGCAGCACCGCACGGACCGCGGGGTCGTGTCCCGAGGCCAGCGCGCCGAGCAGTGCGCGGCGAAGCTCCGGATGCTCTTCGGCGTCGAGCAGCATCTCGAACACGGCGGCGCGTCCCTCGCCGTCCCGCAGCTCCTGGTCCTGCAGCGCGATCCAGGCGGCCCGCTCCTCGGGAGGAGCGTTGCGGTACAGCCGCTGGAGCGGCGGCCGCAGTCCCGGTTCCTCGGCGAGGAACCGGGCCTGCCAGCGCAGGACGAGCCGCGAGATCTCCCGGTCGGCGATCGGCGCCAGGGCGTCGTGGCCGAGCAGCACGAGCGCGGCGGCGACGCGGGCGGCCTCGGGCTCGGACGTGTCGCAGGCGATCCGCTCGAGCAGAGGACGGTCCTCGGGGGCAGCCAGGCGTCCGATGATGTCCAGCGCGGCGATCTCGTCGGCGATCCGTCCCTCGCGGAAGAAGCCGAAGATCTGCCGCAGTGCGACGTCCCGGCAGGAGTCGAGATCGTCGAGCATCTCGTCGACCGATTCGGACGGAGAGCAGCCCGCCACGAGATGCGGACGCAGCCGGTCCCGCACGCGCCTGCGCAGCGCGAAGCCGCTGTGGTCCACGCGATCGGTTCGACGGCCCATCCCGGCGCGAGGATACCGGGGCCGACCGGACGCGACCAACGTGGCTGCCGACCGGGACGAATCGCCGTACCTGAAACGGGATGAGTTCGCGCGTGATCATGGCGATGCTGCTGCTGGGCGCGGCCCTGGGCCTGGCCGGCAACGTCGTGCGCGCCCTCGACCTGCGCGAGCCCGGCTTCCGGCTGGCTGTCGATCCTCTCGACGGCTGGGGCGCGCTGGCTGCGCCCGCGGGCACGCTCCGGGCTCCCCACGTCGCCTGGCAGGGAGTTCCCGCCGGGACGCGCCTGGTCGTCCTCGTCCTCGAGGACGTCGATCGGCGCGACGCGCCGCCGCGCTGGCTGGCCGTGATGCCGGCCGGGGAGGACGAGACCGCGGTCGTGCGCCGGGAGATCGTGCCGTTCCGTGCTCCGGGCTGGAAGGCGCTGTGGCGTGGCCGCTTCCTGATCACCGCCTACGCGCTGGATCGCGCGGTCGAGGCGGAGGATGCGCCCGGCGAACTCCTGGTCCGGATCCGGCGGGAGGCGAAGGCGAGCGCGCAGTGGCAGGCCGGAGGCGGTTGGCTGCGGTGACCGCCGGAAGGGCGCCAGCGGGTCAGATCTCCTCTTCCGCGCCGCGGGCCTGCTGCAGGACCCCCTCGAGTTCTCCGCGCCGCCACTCCCAGAGCGCGGCCGCCCCTCCGCCGAGCAGGATCAGCGCGTAGTGCAGGCCGCGGGCGATCAGCACCGCGGCCGCCGCCCGTTCGTTCGGGACGCCGTGGGCCGCCAGCACGGCGATCTGGGCGGCTTCGGTCACGCCGAGTCCGCCGGGCGCTCCGGTCACGGTTCCCGCGGTGCCGCCCACGGCGACGGCGAGCATCGGGACCCACCACGGCGCGGACACGCCGACCGACAGCAGCGCCGCATGCTGGGCCAGACCGGTGGCCACCGCAAAACCGAGACCTCCGGTCAGCCCGATGGCCAGCGCCATGCGGTCGGCGGCGAGCTGCCCGGCGCCGCCGAGGGCGTCGCGGCCGGCGCCGATCCAGCGGGTCGGCGGCCGGCGGGCGAGCCAGGCCTCGATCCGTGGGGCGTAGCGGGCGAGCGCGGCGACCGCCAGCAGCAGGACGATGAGCGCCGCCAGCGCGAGCAGCGGAACGCCGGCCTGGGCGGAGCCGGGGCGCGCGGCGAGGGCCGGGGCGAGGGTCAGGGCGAGCAGCATCCAGGAGACGGCGACCAGGAGCTGGTCGAGCAGGTTCGGTGCCAGATGCATCGCGATGCCGCCACCGAAACGCCGGTGCGCCAGGGCCGCCCGGACGACGGCGGCGCCGGCGCGAATGCCGG
>JAJRXN010000048.1 GCA_024276295.1 Acidobacteriota bacterium | reverse complement strand
GGGACGGCCTGGGGGAGGGACCACGAGAGGGTCTCCTTCGAGGGGGTGTCGATGTCGGCGATCGCTGGACGGACAGGCGGGCGGATCGGATCACGCCGGGGGCGCACTGCCGGTCTCGTGATGGCCCTGGTGTTCGCGATGGTGGCGGCCGCGTCCCCCGCGGCCGCCGGGACGATGTCCCTGACGTGGGATCCGGTGTCCGACGCCGATCTGGCGGGCTACAGGGTCTACTACGGGAACGCCCCCTCGCAGCTCGATCAGCAGCAGGACGCCGGGATGGCGACCTCGACCACGCTGACCGGCCTGGCCAACTGCACGACGTGGTATGCCGTCGTGCGGGCCTACGACCAGTCGGGCCTCGAGAGCCCGTCCGATCCGACGACGATCAAGGGCTGGCCGCGGCCGGTGGTCCAGACGGTCAGCCCCGGGGAGATCGAGCAGGGGCAGACGCTGACTTTCACCGTCAGCGGGACGAACTTCGATTCCGCGGCGACCGTCGAGGTCACCCACGGCGGCCTGATCGTCGAGAGCGTCCAGGTCAACGCCTGCGGCGAGATCCTCGTCACGATCCGCGCCCGGGCCGACGCGGCCCCCGGCCTGTCCGACCTGACGGTGCTCAACCCTGACCTGACCTACGGCGATCCCGGAGCGTATCCGAAGGTGTTCGGGACGCTGGCCGACGCGATCCGCGTCGTCTCGTCCGGTCCCGGCGACCAGACGCCGCCGACGGTCTCGGGAACCAGCCCGGCGGCCGGGGCGGCCGACGTACCGGCTTCGGTGCGGCCGACGGTGACCTTCTCCGAGGCGGTCGATCCGGCGTCGGTGACCCCGCAGACGGTCCAGCTCCTCGACGCGCGCGGGGCCCCGGTCCCGCAGGCCGCCGGCTGGCCGACCACCTCCGGCGCGGTCGTCACGCTGCGCCCGCAGAGCGCGCTGTCCGACGGCGGGAGCTACCGGATCCTCGTCCGCGGCGGCAGCTCGGGCGTCAAGGACCTGGCCGGCAACGCGCTGGTCTCGGACTTCCGGCAGGATCCGCCGTTCACCGTCGCGGCCAGCGATCCGCAGGGCGGGACGGGGCCGTCGGTCGAACAGACCGCTCCGGCGCCGGGGGCGCTCGACGTGTCGATGACGCTCGCGACCGCCACGATCCGCTTCGACCGCGACATGAGCCGGCTGCAGCAGATCATGGACCAGGCCGAGCTGCGCCAGCGGTTCCGCGTCGATGGGCCGGGCGGGGCGGTGCCCCACGCCGACGGTTCGCCGAGCTTCAGCGACGCGGGACGCACGGTCGTGATCACGCTCGCCGAGCCGCTCGCCGCGGGCGGGGCCTACCGCAACCACGCCGACCTGTCCGGCAGCGCGCTGCGCGACCGCCTCGAGCAGGCCGGCCTCGGCGACCTGGCGATGGACGCGCCGTACGCCTCGCAGCCGTGGTTCGTCCGCCGCGCGATCGACCGGGTCGACTACCAGGCGACCGGCGGCGGCCAGCAGGGCACTCTTTCGATGCCCGACAGCAGCAGCGCGGTGCCGGACGGCAACGGCGGGGTGCCGGTCGAGCCGGAATTCGAGATCCAGTTCGCGCATCCGCTGTCGCCGGAGAGCGTCGACCGGGCGGGGATCGTCATCGTGCGCACGCCGAACTGGGACGCCAACCCGCTGCTGTCGCGGCTCGGATCCAGCCTCTCGAACAGCAAGGTCGACTCGCCCTGGTGGAACGAGTGGCTGAGCGGTACGGCGTCCGGGGGCGCAGCGCAGGACGAGCGCGCCCCGGAGGCTCGCGGAGCGCTGGTTCCGTACGGGAGCGTGCAGGTCGAGATCGAGCGGCCGATCCTGCGTGACGGCAACCGGACGCTCGTGATCCGGCCGGCCGTGCCGCTCGGCCCGGGCCGTCGCTACGAGATCCGCATCGAGGGCGGCAGCCGGGGCGTCGAACTCCTGACACCGAAGGGGCCGACGATCGTGCTGACTCCGAGGGTGATCTCGGTTCCGTTCGTCACCGAGATGTCGGCCGAAGAACAGTCGCTGTCCCTCGGCGTGGCCGAGTGACCGGAGCGAGGGAGACGCGAGACGTGATGACCACCGGCACACATCGCAGACTGTCCATCACGCTGCTGGCCGTCGCAGTCCTGGCTGCCGCCGTCACATCACCGGCGATGGCGGGCGAGATCGTCCTCGCCTGGGCCGCGTCGAGCGACGAGGTGACGGTCGGCTACGACGTCGAGGTGCTCGATCCGTTCGACCAGGTGCTCGACGTGATCGACGCGGGGGCGGCGACGAGCGTGACGGTCCGCGACCTGGTGGACGACACGCGCTACCGCTTCCGCATCCGGCCGTACGACGCCACCGGCCGGCGGGCGCGCGAGGCGAGCAGGCCGATCGAGACGTTCCCGGCTCCGCGGATCGACGCCCTCGACGGCGCGCCGGCGCCCGGCGCGACCGCGGTCGCGACGCTGCGTGGCGCGAACTTCGATCCCGAGGCGCGGGTCGTCTCGCGGCGGTCCGCGGTCCGCGTGGTCGACGCGGTGGTCGAGAACACCGGCCTGGCCCGCGTCACGCTGACGTGGGACGGCACCGGCGCGTCGCCGTCGCCGGCGGACCTGACGGTGGTCAACCCGGTGCGCAAGGCCGAGCCGTACTTCCGGGCCCATCCGGAGGTGCTCGACGTCGACGGCTCGGGGACGATCGACGAGGACGATCTCAGGCAGGTCCGCGCCGCCTTCGGTGCGGGGCGTGGCGAGCCGCAGTACGAGGCGCGACTGGACGTCAACGGCGACGGCGTGATCGGAGGAGAGGACGTCGCGCCGATCCGGGCCTGGCTGGGGCTCACCCGGATCGGAGAGGACGCGACGCGGCGGCTGCTCGAGGGTGTCGACCGCTTCTGATTCGACGGAGCGGACGATGCCCAGGCCGGGGGGAGGAGCGGATTGAACGAACGGGCGACAGATGGACCCCGGGCCGGAGGCGACGCCTCCGGCTTGACCGTGTCCGGGCCGACCCCGAGATTCGATTCCGTGGTGGCCGATTCCAGTCGCAGCAACGGCGGTGCGGGATCCGTGTGCGCGGAACGCGTCGCGCGTGACGAGTTCTTCCGCCGGATCGTCGAGGGGATGCGCTGCGGGATCATCACGGTCGACGCCGCGGGCAACGTGGTGACGGTCAACGGGCTCGCGCGGGAGATCCTCCAGCTCGACGACCGCACGGTCGAGGGCGGACCGGTGACCGACGTGCTCGCGACCCAGCCGCGGCTGGCGGAGGTGCTGCTCGCCGCGCTCGACATGAACCACCTGCCGAACCGCGCCGAGATGGAGATCCGCACCCGCGACGATCGCGGCCGCACGATCGGCTTCACGATCTCGCCGATCGCCTCCGACGGCGTGCCGCAGGGCATCGCACTGTTCTTCAAGGACCTGACCCAGGTCGAACGTCGCGAGGAGCAGGAACGCCTGCGCGACCGCCTCGCGGCCCTCGGGCAGATGGCGGCCAGTCTGGCCCACGAGATCCGCAACCCGCTCGCCGCGATCGACGTGACGGCGACGCTGCTCAAGCGCCGGCTGCGCGGGGAGAGCGGCGAGACGCTGCGGCTGGTCGAGAAGATCATCGACGAAGTGGCGCGGCTCAACGGGACCGTCACGCGCGGACTCGAGTTCGCGCGCGCGATCCGGCCGGAGCTGACCTCCCAGCCGCTGGTGCCGATCCTCGAGGCCGCGCTGTCCGAGGCGCTGGCCCGCCGGCCGGACGGACGGTCGGTCCGCGTCGAGCGCCGCTTCGACGAGACGACGCCGCCGGTGCCGGTCGACGCCAACTTCATGCGGCAGGTGTTCGTCAACCTGATCGTCAACGCCCTCGAGGCGCTCGAGGGGCGCGGCACGCTGAGCGTTTCGCTGATGCCGGTCCCCGGAGGACACGGCGAGCCGATCGCGGTCGAGATCCGCGTCGGCGACGACGGTCCGGGGATCCCGGGGGAGATCCGCGAGAAACTGTTCTATCCTTTCGTGACGACCAAGAAGGACGGCTCCGGGATCGGGCTGGCGATGGCGCGCAAGATCGTCGAATGCCATCACGGCCTGATCGACGTCACGAGCGGACCGGGGCAGGGCACGATCTTCCGTGTCCGGCTGCCGCTGCTTCCGGACCCCCCGCCCGAGGCATAGCACGCGCATGGCGAAGATCCTGGTTGCCGAGGACGAGCGCAACCTCCGCGAGGGGATCGCGGAGGCGTTTCGCGACGCGGGCCACGAGGTGATCGAGGCCGAGGACGGCCTGGCGGCCTGCCGGCTCGTCGAGGACCAGGTCTTCGATCTGGTGATCACCGACTATAAGATGCCCGGCGCCGACGGCCTCGAGCTGATCCGCCGCGCGGCGATGGTCAACGAAGCGACGGCGGTGATCATGATCACCGCCTACGGCACCGTCGAGAGCGCCGTCCGCGCGATGCGGATGGGCGCCTACTACTACATCCAGAAGCCGTTCAATCTCGAGGAACTCGAACTCAAGGCCGACCGGGCGCTCAAGCACCGGCGGATGATGTCGCGGCTGGCCGAACTCGACCGGCGCGAGGTCGTCTACCGCTACGACGACATCGTCGGCGAGTCGCCGGCGATGAAGCGGGTGTTCGAGATCGTCTCGAAGGTCGCTCCGTCGAACGCGACGGTGCTGGTGCTCGGCGAGACCGGCACCGGCAAGGAACTGGTCGCCCAGGCGATCCACCGCAATTCGACGCGGCGCGACGGGCCGTTCGTCAAGGTCAACTGCGCGGCACTGCCCGAGAACCTGCTCGAGTCCGAGCTGTTCGGCCACGAGCGCGGCGCGTTCACCGGCGCCGATCGCCAGCGCGTCGGGCGCTTCGAGCTGGCCTCGGGCGGGACGCTGTTTCTCGACGAGATCGGCACGATGTCGGCCGGCACGCAGGCCAAGGTGCTCCGCGTGCTGCAGGAGCGCGAGTTCGAACGGCTGGGCGGGACGCGCACGATCCGCGCCGACGTGCGGATCCTCGCCGCGACCAACCGCGACCTCGAGGAGGCGGTCGAGACCGGCGAGTTCCGCGAGGATCTCTACTACCGGCTCAACGTCGTCACGATCCGCATGCCGCCGCTGCGCGAGCGCAAGGAGGACATCGTCCCGCTGGCGCGGCACTTCCTGCAGCGGTTCGCGTTCGACCTGAAGAAGAACATCCGCGGCCTGTCTCCGGCCGCGATCCGCGTGCTCCAGCGGCACAACTGGCCCGGCAACATCCGCGAACTCGAGAACACGATCGAGCGCGCGGTGCTGATGGCCGACGGCGAGGTGCTCGAGCCCGAGGACCTGACCCTCGGCGGCCACGGAGGCGAGCCCGGCGAGGAGCGCGCACGCCGCTCGAGCATCCTGCGGCTGCCGGCCGAGGGCATCGGCCTCGAGGAACTCGAGCGGATGGCGATCATCGAGGCGCTGAAGATGAACGACTGGGTCCAGAAGGACGCCGCCGCGTTCCTCGGCATCAGCAGCCGGGTGATGAACTACAAGATCCAGAAGTACGAGATCACGCACCCCCGCTGGACCCGCAACCGCACCTGATTTTGACAGTCTCGCAGGCAGGCGGGACAATGCCGCCTCACCCGCGAGAGAGGTGCAGTCCCGATGAAGGTCCTGGTGATCGGCGGCGGCGGACGGGAACACGCCCTGGCCTGGAAGATCCGTCAGAGCCGGATGGTCGACGAGCTGTTCTGCTCGCCGGGCAACGCGGGCGTGGCCGAGATCGCCGACTGCCCGCCCCTCGCCTCGTCCGACATCGACGCCGTGGCCGAGTTCGTCGCCCGGCACGGGATCGACCTGACGGTCGTCGGTCCCGAGGCCCCGCTGTGCGACGGCATC
>JAJRXN010000495.1 GCA_024276295.1 Acidobacteriota bacterium | reverse complement strand
GAGCGCCTCGTGCGCCGTGGCCACGTCACGGCCCGGGAACAGCAGCGCGAACTCCTCGCCCCCGTAGCGATAGGCCCGCGCGCCCCGGACCCGAGCCAGCCGGCTGGCGACGAAGCGCAGCGCCTGGTCGCCGGCATCGTGCCCGAAGCGGTCGTTGAAGCGCTTGAACCGGTCGACGTCGGTCATCGCCACGGCGCAGCGCGCGCCCAGCTCGCGCAGGGCGCCGTCGAGCGCCCGCCGTCCCGGCAGCCCGGTCAGCTCGTCGTGGTAGGCCAGTCGGTACGACTCGTCGACCAGCGCCAGCACC
This sequence comes from Acidobacteriota bacterium, assembly GCA_024276295.1. GTDB lineage: Bacteria > Acidobacteriota > Polarisedimenticolia > J045 > J045 > J065. Next base: position 3,568 of record JAJRXN010000495.1, on the reverse strand, counting down.
AGCAGCACGCCGGGCGCGGCGAGCAGGGCCTGCTGCCGCAGCGGCCCGACGTCGGCAAGACCGGCGAGGGCCACCGGGACCAGCAGCGCGAGAAACGCCGCCTCGAGCGGTCCGCGTCGGCGGACCCAGGCGACGAGGACGAGCGCCGCGCCCGCCAGCAGCAGCCCCGGCCCCGCCCCGGCCGGCAGGCCCGCGGCGAGCCCCGGCAGGACGGCGGGGACCAGCGGGCCGAGCGCGAGCAGCGCGAGTCCCGCCGTACGCCGTGCGGCGAGCGGCCGCGAGCCGGCCAGGGCACAGAGCCCCAGGCCCAGTGCCAGCAGGCCGGCGACGGCGATCCGCTCGGAACGCGATGCCGCGCCGGCGGCGAGCGGAAGCGTCGCCAGGGCGACCGCCAGCGCCGCGACCGCCAGCCGTCCGCGGCGGAAGCGCCACCCTGCGAGTCCCAGCACGAGCGCGGCGGCCCACGGGGCCCAGCGCAGCAGCGCGGATCCCGGCCCCGCCGCCGGCAGCGGCGCCCACCACGCCGCCAGCACGACCGGCACCGCGAGCGCCAGCGTCAGCCTGCCCTGCCCCTTCACCGATCGACGGCTCCCCGGCGGACGCGACCGCCGCCACGTCCAGTGTTTCACCGACCGGCCGGCCCCGGCCAGCCGACTTGACACGGGGGGCGCGCGATCGCACGAAGTCGGCGGTCACTGCGGGGCGGCCGCGCCCTGTCTGCAGCACGTCCGACGCGCCGCCCCCGGAGCGGGAACGATGTCTCGGTCGATGCGCATCGCGATGCTCTCGCCGATCGCCTGGAGGACGCCGCCCCGCCACTACGGACCGTGGGAGAGCGTCGTCTCCTCGCTGACCGAGGGACTGGTCCGGCGCGGCATCGACGTCACGCTGTTCGCGACGGCCGACTCCGAGACCTCGGCACGGCTCGAGGCGATCTGCCCGCGCGGCTGGGAGGAGGACCCGGAACTCGACCCGAAGGTCTGGGAGTGCCTGCACGTCGCGCACCTGTTCGAGCAGGCCGACAGCTTCGATCTGGTGCACAACCACTTCGACTTCCTGCCGCTGACGTACTCGGCGATGACGCGCGCGCCGATCGTGACGACGATCCACGGCTTCTCGTCGCCGAAGATCCTGCCGGTCTACGAACGCTACGACCGGCGTGTGCACTACGTCTCGATCAGCGAGGCCGACCGTTCGCCGCGCCTGCACTACACGGCGACGGTCCATCACGGCATCGATCCGGAACGCTTCACGTTCCAAGAGCAGCCGGAGGACTACCTGCTGTTCTTCGGACGGATCCATCACGACAAGGGGACGCGCGAGGCGATCGAGATCGCGCGCCGCGCCGGCCGGCGGCTGGTGATCGCCGGAATCGTCCAGGACCGCGAGTACTTCGCGCGTCACGTCGAACCGGCGCTCGACGGCGACCGCGTGCGCTTCGTCGGCCCGGCCGGCCCCGAGCTGCGCGACCGGCTGCTCGGCGGCGCGCGGGCGCTGCTGCACCCGATCCGGTTCGACGAACCGTTCGGGCTGTCGGTCGTCGAGGCCCAGGCCTGCGGGACGCCCGTGATCGCATTCCGGCGCGGCAGCATGCCGGAGGTCGTCGCCGACGGCGAGACCGGGCGGCTGGTCGACTCGATCGGGCAGGCGGTCGAGGCATGCCGCACGATCGACCGGATCGATCGCCGGCGCTGCCGCGACTGGATTCTCGCCCGCTTCACGATCGACCGGATGGTCGATCGCTACCTCGACGTCTACGACCGGGTGCTGGCCGGAGAGCCGGCGGCGCCCGGAGCGGACGCGAGCACGGAAAGGGGACGACGATGCACGCGAGCGCACGGGGCGTGATCGAGCGCTGGAAGGACAATCCGGTGCTGACACCGGACGACGTGCCGTACCCGGTCGAGACCGTCCACAACGCCGGCGCGGTCCGCTGCGGCGACGAGATCGTCCTGCTGTTCCGGGCCCATCGCCGCTCGGGCCGCTCGATCCTCGGTCTGGCCCGCAGCCGCGACGGCGTGACGTTCACCGTCGATCCGGAACCGTGGCTCGTCCCGACCGACGATCCGCCGCTGGCCGAATACGAGCGCTTCGGCGTCGAGGATCCGCGGATCACGCCGCTCGAGGGCGCGTACTGGATCACCTACAGCGCGTACTCGCGCCACGGCGTGCGGATCGCGCTGGCCCGCACCCGCGACTTCCGCCGGGTCGAGCGCGTCGGCCTGGTCAGCCAGGCCGACATGCGCAACGTCGCGCTGTTTCCGGAGAAGATCGGCGGTCGCTACGCGCGGCTCGACCGCCCGCACTCCGGGATCGCGCCGTGGTCGATCTGGATCTCCTTTTCGCCCGACCTGGTGCACTGGGGCGACTCGCGCCGGCTGATCGCGCCGGCGCCGTACCACTGGGACGAGATGAAGGTCGGCCCCGGCGCGCCCCCGATTCGCACGCCCCGGGGCTGGCTCGTGATCTACCACGGCGTGTTCGAGACGATGGACGGTGCGGTCTACCGGCTCGGCGCCGCGCTGCTCGACCCCGAGGACCCGACCCGCGTCGTCGGCGTCGCCGACGACTGGATCCTGGCCCCCGAGGACCCGTGGGAAGTCACCGGCTACGTCCACAACGTCGTGTTCACCTGCGGCGCGGTGACCGAGGGCGACGACCGGCTGCGCCTGTACTGGGGTGGCGCGGACCAGGTGATCTGCACCGGCACGGCACGCATCGACGACCTCGTCGAGCTGTGCCTGACCCGCCCGCGTCCAGCGCTGGGGGACCCGGCATGAGCCCGGCCGCACCGGCCGGCCCGCCGCGGGTGGACCTGCGACACGTCGCGGCGCTGACCGACGACACCGGGATCCTGCAGCACGGGTTCCACGGCGTCGGCGACCCGCATCACGGCTACTGCACGGACGACAACGCGCGGGCGCTGATCGCAGCGGTCGAGGCGGAGCGGCTCGGGCTGGAACTGCCCGACGCGATGCAGGCCCGGCGCTATCTGACGTTCCTGCGCGGAGCGTTCGATCCGGCGACCGGCCTGATGCGCAACTTCCTGACCTGGGATCGGCGCTGGCGCGAGAGCGCCGGCAGCGAGGACAGCCAGGCGCGCGCCCTGTGGGCGCTGGCGGTCGCCGCGAGCCGCGCGCCCGACGCCGCGCTGGCCGAATCGGCCGCCGCCCTGCTCGAGGCCGCCGGACCGATCGCCGGCGCAGTGACCGCTCCGCGGGCGCGGGCGTTCACCATGTTGGCCCTCGCCGAACGCGGAGAGGCGTCCGGAGGCCGGGTCCGCGAACTGCTCCGCATGCATGCCGAGGTCCTCGCGCAGCAGTACGAACGCACCGCCGTGACGGACTGGGCGTGGTTCGAGGAGATCGTGACGTACGACAACGGCCGGCTGCCGCAAGCGATGCTGCTGGCCGGCCAGCGGCTCGATGAGCGCCGCTGGCGCGAGATCGGCCTCGCCTCGCTGCGGTTCCTGCTCGATGTCCAGCAGGGTCCGGGCGGCGTGCTCAAGCTGATCGGCAACCGCGGCTGGCTGCGCCGCGGCGAGCCGCCGGCCGAGTTCGACGAACAG
>JAJRXN010000047.1 GCA_024276295.1 Acidobacteriota bacterium | reverse complement strand
TCTGGCAGGAGAACCGTGATGCACGAACTCCCCGGGCATACTGCGGACGACGGCTCGACCTGCGGCGGCTGCTCGCTCTGCGAGACGGCCCCGGCCGACACGAACCCCCAGGACGCGCCCTACAGGGGCTGGAAGCTGGCCGGCTGGGCGACCTGGTACTTTCTCGTCCCGATCCTGCCGGCGATCACCGGCGCAGCCCTGGCCGGCGACGATCCGACGCGGCGCTGGCTCGGCGGGGTGATCGGACTGATCCTGGGCACCGTCCTGGCCGCCACCACGGCGCGGCGGGCGTCTCGGGACGATCACCACCAGATGGAGCATCGATGAGCGCCCAGGCCACCGTCCCCTCGGTCCATTCGGGAGCGCTGTCGTACGGCGTCCACCCGCACGACCACAAGGAACTCTCGGCCGACGCCCCGATCGAGGTGCTGCCGACGCCGGCCGAGGTGCTCGTCCCGCTGGTCCAGCACATCGGCGCGCCGAACGATGCGATCGTCAAGCCGCGGACGGCGGTGGCCTGGGGCGACGTGATCGGCCGCAGCGAGGCGTTCGTCTCCGCGCCGGTCCACGCCCCGATCGCGGGCAAGACCGCGCGCCTGAAGGCGACGACGCTGCCCAACGGGCGGCACATGCAGGCCGTTCCGATCAAGGCCGAGGGCGAGCAGGTCGAAGGGCGCGCCCTGTTCGACGACGTGTACGGGGGCGACTGGCCGCTCGACGAGATCCCGGAGGATCGCGGGGCGATCGTCGCCGCCGTGCGCGAGGCGGGCATCGTCGGGCTCGGAGGGGCCGCCTTTCCGACGCACGTCAAGCTCAGCGTCCGCGAGGATCGGCCGATCCACACGCTGATCCTCAACGGCGTCGAGTGCGAGCCGTACCTGACGGCGGACTACCGGCTGATGCTCGAGGCCCCGCAGCCGATCGTCGCCGGCGCGATGGCGGCGGCGCGGGCGGTCGGAGCGCGGCAGATCGCGATCGCGATCGAGGACAACAAGCCGCAGGCGATCGCCGAGATGAAGCGGGCCGTGGCCGGCACGCCGATCCAGGTGGTCGTGATGAAGACGCACTACCCGATGGGCGGCGAGCGGCAGCTGATCTACGCCGCGACCGGGCTGACGGTGCCGACCGGCGGGCTCCCGCTCGACGTCGGCATCGTCGTGATGAACGTCGGTACGGCCGCCGCGGTGGCGCGGGCCGTCCTGCGCGGCAAGCCGCTGACGCACCGTGTCGTCTCGGTCACCGGCGAGGGGATCGCGACGCCGAAGAACCTGCTCGTGCCGATCGGCGTGCGCTACTCCGAACTCGTGGCGTACTGCGGTGGACTGAAGCCGGATGCGGTCCGGGCAGTGGCCGGCGGGCCGATGATGGGCTTCACGCTCGGCTCGCTGGACGTGCCGGTCACGAAGGGAACTAGCGGGCTGACCGTCCTGACCGACGCCGCGCTCAAGAAGGCGCCGGAAACGAACTGCGTGCGCTGCGGGCGCTGCGTCGACGTCTGCCCGATCCGTCTCGTCCCGACGCGGATCGCCCTGGCGGCCCGCCACAAGGCGTGGGACATCGCGCGCGCCTATCACATCACGGCCTGCATCGAGTGCGGCTGCTGCGCCTACACCTGCACCGCGAACATTCCGCTCACGCAGCTGATCCGGATGGGCAAGGCCGAGCTGCCGCGCTCCTGACGGAGCGGGCCGGCAGGCCGGCACGGAGAACGACGGGATGCACCGGAAACCTCGTGTCTTCGAAGCGACCGCGGATACCGGCGGCGGAGGTGCGGCGGCACCGAGCCTGCACGTCGCCCCCTCGCCGCACCTGGCGGATCCGTCGCTGACGACCAGACGCATGATGGTCGACGTGCTGGTCGCGCTGGTCCCGGTCGTCGGCATGGCGGTGTGGGTCTTCCGCTGGTACGCCGTGCTCCAGATCGTGATCGCGACGCTCGCGTGTCTGGCCGCCGAAGCGGTGTTCACGTCGATGCGGCGGCGGACGCTGACGCTCGGCGACTTTTCCGCGGCGGTCACCGGCGTGATCCTCGGCCTCTCGCTGCCGTGGAGTGCGCCGTGGTACATCGGCGTGATCGCCGGGGTCATCGCCATCGGGCTCGGCAAGGCGGTGTTCGGCGGACTCGGCTACAACGTGTTCAACCCCGCGATGGTCGGCCGCGCGTTCGTGATGATCGCCTTTCCGGCGGCTCTCGGCGCCGCCGCGTTCATGGATCCGGGCGTCGCGCTGCGCGTCGCGACCGAGGCCACGCCGCTGACGCTGGCCAAGCAGGCGTCGCAGGGCACGCCGTGGTGGCCGCTGCTGCTCGGCACGGTCAACGGCTCGCTGGGCGAGACGAGCGCGCTGGCATGTCTGGTCGGCGGACTCTGGCTCTGCCTGCGACGCACGGCGGCGTGGGAGATTCCGGCCTCGATCATCGCCACCGTCGCGCTCTTCGCGGGAATCGGTCAGTTCGTCAATCCCGGCTCGCCGATGACGCTGGCGCATCACCTGCTCGGGGGCGCGCTGCTGTTCGGGGCGTTCTACATCGCGACCGACCCGGTGACGAGCCCGCTGACGTTCCGGGGCAAGGTCGTCTTCGGCGTCGGCATCGGCGCGCTGGTCTGGGTGATCCGCACGTTCAGCGGCTACCCGGAAGGCGTGATGTTCGCCGTGCTGCTGATGAACGCGGTCACGCCGCTGCTCAACCGTTGGGCGTACCCGACGCCTCTCGGCGGGCCCGCGCCCGCCGCGAAGTGAGGACGCACCATGACGAGATACCTCGCACAGGCCTGGCTGGTGATCGTCCTCGGTCTCTGTTTCGGTGCCGCGCTGGCCGGGATGCAGCTCTTCGTCGCCGACCGCATCGCCGAGAACAAGCTCAACGAGACGCTGTCCCAGATTCCGGCGCTCGTCCCGGGTGCCGAGCATGGCGAGCAGACCACCGTCGCCGGGCAGACCGTCTTTCGCGCTCTGGCCGGCGACAGGCTCGTCGGCTGGGTCGTGCCGGCGGGCGGACTCGGCTTCGGCGACCGCATCGAACTGCTGATCGGCAGCGACCCCGCGGGCGCCGTGCTGACCGGCCTCTACGTCCTCGACCAGAAGGAGACCCCCGGACTCGGCAACAAGATCATCGAGAGCGGCTGGCGCGCCCAGTTCACCGGCAAGGAACTCGGGGCGCCGCTGACGGTGGTCAAGCGGGATCCCACGCCCGGATCGCCGGAGATCCGTGCCGTCACCGGCGCGACGATCTCCTCCGAGGCCGTGTGCAACATCGTCAACCGGGCGATGACCGACGAGTTCCGCGCGGCGCTCGCCGCGGCGGCTGAGGAGTAGCGCGATGGCTTCGTTCGATCAACCGACCGCGCTCGAACGCTTCGTCAACGGGATCCTGCCGGAAAACCCCGTGTACCGGGCGCTGCTAGGCATGTGCCCGACGCTGGCGGTGAGCAACAGCATGCAGAGCGCGATGACGATGGCCGCCGCCACCGCGTTCGTGCTGATCTCGGCCAACACGATCACCAGCCTGATCCGCGGACTGCTCAAGCCCCACCTGCGGATCCTCGTCTTCACGCTGACGATCGCGACGTTCGTCACGATCGCCGACCGGTTCCTCGCCGCG
>JAJRXN010000046.1 GCA_024276295.1 Acidobacteriota bacterium | reverse complement strand
GTAGGCATCGGCGTCACCACGCGCGACCAGCACCGCCTTGCGTCCGACCGAGCCCGAACGCACGACCCGTGCCGGCGCGAGCCGCTCGATCGCGCGGCCGGTCCGCGTCCCGTCGAGCCGCCGACTCATGGCGAACGTCGCTGCGTGAACGGACGCCGGCGGTGAGCGGAGCACCAGCCGGCGGGAGTGTCCGTCCGCGAGTTCCCAGGCGCCTTCGCCGGCGATCGCGATGCAGGTCTTCGACTCGCATGGTAGGTGGATCAGCCCGAAGCGTGGCTCGCCGTCGATCGCCAGCCCGATCATCACGGCGAACTCCGGCAGGTCGCGAATGAACTGCTTCGTGCCGTCGAGCGGATCGACGAACCACACCCGGCGCTGCTCGAGTCGCGCCAGGTCGTCGGGGAACTCCTCGCTCACGATCGCGTCGTCGGGGAACGCCTCGGTCAGACCGCGGCGGATCGCCGCGTCGGCGAGGCGGTCCGCCTCGGTCACCGGCTCCCGGCCTTCCTTGTACTCGACATCACCGCCGCGCCGGAAGCGATCGAGGATCAGCCTTCCCGCCTCGCGCGCCAGGCGCCGGGTGACTTCCAGTTCGCGCGTCACGCCGGCAGTGTAGCCCGGATCACCGGCCTCCGGTCGTATCCGCCCCGTTGCCGCCGGCGCAGTCGGCATCGACCTCCGCCGGCAGGAGACAGCCGGCGGGCACCGCCTCGTCGAGCAGGAGCACAACCATCTCCGGGTCGAGCCAGCCCCCGGCGAGCTGGCGCAGCAGGATCCGCGCTTCCGGCTCGCCGAGCGCGGCGCGCCACGGGCGCTCGGCACGGATCGCGGCGTGGGTGTCGGCGGCCTGGACCAGCAGGCTCTCAGGCCGGCATCGCCAGTCGGGGTGCGGTCGATCAGGGTAGCCCCGACCGCCGGTGCGCATGTGGTGTTCGAACGCGACGACGCCGACGATTTCCGGCAGGCGCGGCGTCGCGAGCAGCAGCCGCGCCCCGAGCAGTGGGTGCGCCTGCATCCGTTCGATCTCGCGCGGGCCGAGTCGTGCGTCCGAACGCCGCAGATCCCGAGGCGAGGCGATCATGCCGATGTCGGCCAGCAGTGCGGCGAGCATCAGCGCGCGAACGGCCTCCGGCTTGCCGAGCGCGGCCTGTGCGGCAGCGCGCGTTAGGCGCGCGACGTTGATCGCGTGCACCAGGAGTCGCGTTTCCGGGTCGACTTCGTCGAACAGCCGGAGCGGCGTTTCGACACCGTCTCCGGGAAGTTCCTCGACGCGGAGCAGCAGGTCGTCGACCTCGTCGTCGTCGATCTCGCGATGATCCGCGATCCCGTTCCAGAGAGCGTCGAGCTTGTCGACCAGCTCACTCCAGGGAGATGGCGGGAGTTCGACCGGGGTCGACGCCACGCGGACCGGTTGCGTGTCGGTCGCATCCGGCTCGCCGGGAACGGACGCGGCCGATGGCGCGGGCAATCCGCTCGACGCCGGAGACGTCGCCGCCTCGACGAGTGAGGAGAGCAGCCCGAGGGTCTGCAGCCCCTCGTCGTCGCCGTCGAGCATGACCACGCGGAAACCGGCTCTCAGGCCGGCTTCGACCAGGTCGTCGAACAGCGGGGAGGCCAGCGGCGAGGCGTCGTCGCCGACACGCACGTCGCGGCGAACGAAGTCGAGCCTGAGCGGGATTCCACGGGCCGCGAGGCCGGCCACGATGCTGCACAGCTCGGTCTCGCGCCGAACGCGCTCCCGGTGTTCGGGCGCGTACGCCCGTCCCCCATCGAAGGCGAGCCACAGCGAGGCGGCCAGTTCGGCGGCGCTCTCCTCCGCCATCGGATTCACGCCCTCTTCCAGGAGTCGGACCTGCCACCGGCGCGACGCCGGCTCTCGAGGGCCTCGCGCAACCGCCCGCGGGCCGGCGCCGCGGCCTGCGGATCGAGGGCCAGGTCAAGCAGGTCGTCGGCGCGTCCCGGAAAGCGGAGCAGGGCCGCCCGCGCGATGTCGGCGATGGCACGATCAGGATCCTCGAGCGCATCGATCATCAGGCGACGCCATGGCTCTTCCGGCTCCTCGAGACCCAGCAGGAACGCCGTGATCGGCCTCCGGACCTCGGGGTCGGGATGTGTGAGGAACAGCGAGGCGACCGGCCAGGCGGTCTTCGCCGGCAGCAGTCGGAGCAGAGGAAAGACCGGCGTCAGCTCGGGCCGCGCCCTCCGGGCGACGTCGGCCAGGCATCGGCGCCACCACGCCTCGCTTCGGCGCGCGACGACCAGCCGCAGACCCGTCGCGGCGCCGTCCGCGGGTCGACGCTGCAGCCGTGCCGTGATCGTCCAGAGTGCGGGCGCGCCGGCCGCATCGATCAGTTCCTCGGCGGCCGGCGTCACATCACCGAGCAGCGCGATCGCATCGAGCAGGGCGCCGACGGCCTCCTCGTCTTCGAGCGACCGGAGGAACCCGCGGGCGGCGTGACGGACTCCTTCGTCGGCATTCGCATCTGCGGCATCGCGTCGCGCCACTCGTGCGATGTCGCAGAGGGCATCGAGGGGGCCGGCGCGACAGACCGGGTGCACGAGTTGTGCCGCACGGCGATAGAGCGCCTGACGGTCGGACCCGGTGCCCTCGTCCCGGCAGAGCAGCACCGCGATGACCGAGGCGCCGGCACCGACGGCTGGCTGGCCGAGGGGCATCGGGCGTCCTCACCTCCCGCTCGGAATCTCCGTCCCGGGGAGTGCCACGCGCAACCCGCCCACCGACGCACCGGTGCCTGCGCGAGCCGCGCGTCGGGCGCGGCCGTCCCGGCGACCACGGTCTCCGGACCGCGCCGGGGCTAGCGCACGACCGCGTTGACCTTGATGACCGCCTCAGGGTGCTCCGGATCGGAGGTCTCGACGATCACGTCGGCCCGATGCACTCCCGGTTCGGCGTCCGCGGGAACGGTGACGATGACCCACACGTCACCCTCGCGCGGAAGCAGCGCCGAAGCCAGGCCTCCCTTCCCTTCTGCGGCGCCCCCTCCGGAGGCCTTGGCCGGGTCGAGACGCACGGTGATGGCGGGGTTCGTCGAACGGACACCGGTGAGCTTCATGCCCTCGCGATGCGATCGCGCAAGCACCTTCTCGGTGCGCGCCTGTCCCGGCTTCGTGCGCAGGAAGATCGTCGGTCGCGGCAGGATCTCGACCGACGCGGTCAGATCCATCCGGACCTCGAGAATCACGCGCTCGGCCCCCGGCGCCGTCGTGTTGACCGTGATCGTCTTCGACTGCTTGCCGGTGTGCAGGTTGCTCGTGCGGACCTTTGCGTGGATGACACCCGTCTCCCCCGGGGCCACCTCCGGCGTGAAGTCCGCGACCGTGCATCCGCACTGGGGTCGCACGGCGGTGATCTGCACCGGCTCGTCGCCGTCGTTGCGGAACGTGAATTCCAGGTCGATGTCGTCGCCCAGTTCCACCGCCCCGAGATCGATGACGGTCTTGTCGAAGACGACCTGCGCCGCGCCGAACGCCGTGGCCGGCAGCAGCACCGCGGGAAGGAACACGAGAAGGGTCAAGGCCGCCCGGCAGATGGTCCTGATCACGTCATACCTCCTGAGTCTTCGCAGGATGCTTCACGTCCCCCTGGACGGCAAGGAATATACCGGCTGCCGCCCGGAGGAGCCGGGAGCGATACGACGTGCGGGGCCCCCGGTGTCAGTCGCCGGCGAGGGCCTCGAGCAGGTGCCTGCCGAGCGCCTCGACCTGCCAGGCCACCAGACCCGCAGCCCGCAGTTCCTCGGACCGCCTCGGCCTGCGACGCGCGATCTCCCTGAGCTGGTCCGACGGGCAGAGAAAGCCGGGATCCAGCCCCAACTGCTCGGCTGCGCGGGCGCGGGCGCGACGCAGGCGTGCGAGCGCTTCGGCCTCCTCCGCGGGAAGCGGCCCGGTCCCACGTCCTCGGGGCAGCGGCCGTGGCGGCCGCTCCGCGCCGCGCCGGAGGGCGGCGAGGACCTCCCGCCCGTGGCGTTCGACGACGCGGCGCGGCAGACCGGCACGCAGCAGACCGGCGGTGTCGCGCGCTCCACGACGCACCGCCTCGAGCAGCGGTCCGGTCGGCAGGATGAAGGCCGCGGGGCGGTCGATCCTGCGGGCCAGTTCCTCGCGCCAGAGCAGCACCTCGGCCAGGCGCGCCCGCGCCTCCGGCGAGAGGCGACCCGCCCCGCGCGCCCGGGACAGCAGCACATCGGGATCGATCTCCGGGAGGTTCGCCGCCGCCCGGACGGCCTCGACGGCGCGGAACGCCTGCTCGGCCCAGTGGAGGCGCCCCACGTGCTCGAGTTCGGTCACCAGCCGGTCACGGATCGGGAGCAGGACGCGCACGTCGTCCGCCGCGTACCGCAGCGCCGCGTCCGGAAGCGGGCGACGCGCCCAGTCGAGGCGCTGGGCGCCCTTGGGCAGCGCGCGGCCGACGATCCGCTCCGCGAGCGCCGACAGGCCGGTGCGCTCCCACCCCAGCATCCGGGCCGCGATGTCGGTGTCGAACAGGCCCGCCACTTCCGCGCGGGCATCGCGGGCCAGCAGCCGGACGTCGTAGTCGGCGCCGTGCAGGATCTTCTCGACGCCGCGATCCGCCAGCAGCCGGGCCAGTGGACCGAGATCGCCGCCCAGGGCGAGCGGGTCGACGAGCGCCACCCGCACCGCGCCGTCCTGCTCCCACGCGAGCTGGATCAGGCACAGTCTGGGGCGGTACGCGTGAAACCCGTTGGCCTCGGTATCGACGGCGAACCGCGCCCGGCCGCGCAGCCGCCCGGCGAGGCGCTCCAGCGCCGACGGATCTTCGACCCTCTCGAACCCGGTATCGGTCATCTCGTCTCGCATCCCGCGGCCCTGCCGCTCTCTCCTGCCTTCCGCTTCCAATGACCTTATAGTCACCCACGCTCGCCGACGAGGCGCAGAGGGAGGGCCCGATGGCTCGCGACGGAAACGACAGGAAGCGCCTGCGCCCGCCGAAAGCGTACCGCAACCAGGACTTCCTTCTCAGCAAGGAAGCCAGGACGCTGCGCATCCTCGCCGAGTACCTCGAACCGGAATCCCGTTTCGAGCACTACCGGATCGAGGACACGATCGTGTTCTTCGGCTCGGCCCGCGCCGAGCCGGACGGCAACGGCGGCCCGCCGGCTCTCGAGCGCTACTACGCCGAGGCCGAAGAGCTGGCGTTCCTGATGACCGAGTGGTCCAAGAACCTCGGCCACCCCCGGCACCGGTTCATCGTCTGTTCCGGCGGCGGTCCCGGAATCATGGAGGCGGCCAACCGCGGTGCGTCCCGCGCACGCGGCCTCTCGGTCGGACTCGGGATCAGCCTTCCGTTCGAACAGGGGATCAATCCCTACGTCTCGCGGGAACTCGCCTTCGAGTTCCACTACTTCTTCATGCGCAAGTTCTGGTTCGTGTATCTCTCCAAGGCGCTCGTCGCCTTCCCCGGCGGCTTCGGCACCTTCGACGAGCTGTTCGAGGTGCTGACGCTGATCCAGACCCAGAAGGCGACGAAGCCTCGTCCCGTCATCCTCTACGGTCGCGAGTTCTGGACCGAGGTCATCTCGTGGCCGCGGCTGGTCGACTGGGGCGTGATCTCGCCCGAGGATCTCGACCTCTACCACGTCGCCGACTCGCCGCAGGAGGCGTTCGAGCGGCTGACATCCGAGCTGACGCGGATCCACGACCTCGTCCCGGCGCCCGACTAGCCGTGGTTGCCGTCCGCGGGGAGGTCTGAAAGAATCCCGGCCCGCGCGCGTCCTGCGCCGCCCGAACGGAAGTCACGATCCGACGCAGGTGGCGCGCCGAGGGAGGTCGACTCATGAGCCGAGGGTTCGTCGTCCGTGCCGCGGCGACGCTGGCGGTCGCTGCCGCTCTTTACGTTCCCGCGATCGCCCAGCAGGAGCGATTCGAGATCGAGGCGGGCTACGGCTATCCGCTGGTCAACGACAGTTTCGAGATCACTCAGGATCCGTCCTGGTTCGCCCGTGTCCGCTACAACGTCTCGCCGCGGTTCCAGCTCGGCATCACGTACGAGCAGCTCTCGACGAACGGGGACATCCGCCCGCTGCGCTTCCAGTTCGTCGACTCCGTGCCGGCATTCGATCCCGAGACGGGGGGAACGGTCGACGCCCCGATCCGGTCGCAGCTTCCGGGAGGCGGCCAGGCCGACCTCACGCTGTACGGCATCACCGCGTCCCTCGTCCTCGCCGGCGAGTCGGACTTCCAGATCATGCTCGTCGCGTCGATCGGCACCGGCGACCTGTCTTTCGCCAATCCCGGGCGCACGATGTCGCTGCCCGACAAGCCCGATGCCGACTTCGACGGCACGCCGGACGGCACGTACACGTTCGAAGAGGTCTTCATCTCGGGCCGCCAGGACGACACCGACATCGACCTGTGGTACGAGTTCGGCGGCGCGGCGCGCTGGCGGTTCGGTGACCACTGGGGCTTTCGTGTCCAGGGCACGATCCGCAGCGTCAGCCCGAAGACGGTGAACACCGTGCTGACGAAGAGCGACTGGGAACTCGTCCCGAGCTTCGGACTCGTGCTTCGCTTCTGACGCCACGTGGGACGGGCGGAGGGCGACTGCGGTGAGCCGGGACGAGCAGATACCGGAGACCGTTCCGCCGGGAGCGCGCCTGTTCCACCACGACGGACCGTTCGACCTGCGCTGGGGCGGCAGACTGCCCGGTTTCACGCTGGCGTACGAGACGTGGGGCGAACTCGACGAGCATCGCGGCAACGCGCTGCTGCTGTGTACCGGCCTTTCGGCGTCCTCTCACGCCAGGAGCCACGGGGACGATCCCTCTCCCGGCTGGTGGGAGCCGATGATCGGCCCGGGCGCGTTCATCGACACCGAGCGGTTCTTCGTCATCTGCAGCAACGTTCTCGGCGGCTGCTTCGGCTCGACCGGACCGGCGTCGGTCCGTGACCGCACCGGGCGCCGCTGGGGAACCGACTTCCCGCTGGTGACGGTCTGGGACATCGTCGCCGCGCAGGCGCGCCTGCTCGATCATCTCGGCATCGCCTGCCTCGACACGGTGATCGGCGCCTCCCTCGGCGGCATGCAGGCGATGGCGCTGGCCGCCGCGTTTCCGACCCGCACGCGCCGGATGATCTCGATCTCGGCGCCGGGTCGCTCGTATCCCCTCTCGATCTCGTTGCGGTTCGTCCAGCGTCAGGCGGTGATGCGCGACCCGCGCTGGAGGGGAGGGCACTACTACGATCACGCCCCGCCCCGGGACGGACTGCACGTGGCCCGCCAGATCGGCACGATCACCTACCGCTCCGGCCCCGAATGGGACCGCCGCTTCGCCCGGGAGCGGATCGGATCCGGTCACCCGACGTTCGAGGCGGACTACCAGGTGGAGTCCTACCTCGTCCACCAGGGAGACCGCTTCGTCGAGCGGTTCGATGCGAACTCGTACCTGTATCTCTCGAAGGCGATGGACCTGTTCGACCTCGGCGACGGGGCCTCGAGCTACGAGGACGGCGTGGCGCGGATCCACGCCCGTTCCCTGCTGCTCGCCGTGACGACCGACCTGCTCTTCCCGATCCACCAGACGGAAGAGGTCGCACGGATCCTGCGCCAGTGGGGCCGCGACTGCCGGTTCATCCGGCTCGATTCGGTCTACGGGCACGACGCGTTCCTGATCGAGGTCGAACGCTTCGGTGGCGTGATCGCCGGGTTTCTCGACGAGCCGTCCCCCCCTGCCCCGCGACCGCGGCCGCCGGACGAAGGAACCACGCCGCCGGACTGGGGTTCGATCGCGTCAGGGTGATTCCGACCCGAAGTCGACGATCAGCGGCGCGTCCGTTTCCGGCCGCTCGAACAGCGCCAACGCCGCCTCGAGAACCGACCGCTGCAGCGCGGGATCGTCCGGGCATCCGAGCGGGTAGCCGTGACGAAACGGAACCCACAGTGCGCGCGGCGGGCGGACCTTCTCGGCGACCTCCCGCAACAGCACGATCGCGACCGTCGCGATGCCCCGGCGTTCGAGTTCGGCGGCGACCAGACTCACGGTCTGGTTGCACAGCGGTCAGACCGGCACGAGCAGGGCGAGATCGACCTGGTCTTCGACGAGCAGCCGCGCCGCTCCGGGCGCCGAATCGCGCACGAGCCGTCCCGGGGCCGTGATCGAGCCCATGAACGACAGGTGCCGCGGCGCCACCTCGCCGATCACGCCCGCCGCCGCCATCTCGCGCAGCCGGTCGAGCGGAAACCCGAGATTCGGGTCGGCCGCGAGCCCCGAGTGGTCGAACGACTCGGAGCGGTGGAACTCGCGCAGCGAGCGGGGGTCCACTCCGGCCGGGATCACCCGCCAGCTCGGATCGCCGCCGCGGACCTTCTCGTCGAACCCCGGCTGGCCCGGCGCGACGAAACCGGCGGTCGAGACCAGGGCGAGACGCGCCCTCGCAACGGGGCGGCGCGGCACGGTCCACGGCACCGGATCGATCCTCCGCCAGCGCCAGGCCCGGAGGAACATCCGTGTCGCAAGGTCGAATTCGTCGAACGAGCCCATGCCCGGTCGTCCCTCCCGCGCCGGCATCGAGCCACCGACCGCTGAAGTGCCACGCCCGACCATCCTGCCACGGGCGCGGCACGGCGGGGCCCCGTCCCGCACCCGCGACGCCCGGCCTTCCGCGCCGTTCCGCGCCTTGCTCCGCCGTTCGCGGGAAACCTATGTTGGCCGAGAAGGTCTCGGGAGATCCAGCATGGGCCGGAACCGCATCCTGGTCGTCGATTTCGAACCGCGTCGCGTGGCGGCGACACGCGACTGGCTCGCCGGACACGGCTTCGACGTGACGGTCGCCGCCAGCGGGCAGGAACTCGACAACATCCTCATGTCCCGCCCCCCGGCGGTCGTCCTGATCGAGCCGATGCTCCCCGGCCGGGACGGGTTCGCCCTCTGCCGATCGCTCAAGCGCGGAGACTTCGGGCTCGTCCCGCGCGTGATCCTCGCCTCCCGCCTGCTCCGGGGCGGTCGATTCAAGGGCCATGCCCAGGCTGCGGGCGCCGATCTGTTCCTCGAGCGCCCCCGCCAGGACGAGATGCTCCTGCCGGCGATCCAGCGCTGCTTCGAACTGGGGCCCGAGAGCACGGCGGCCCACCGGGCCGCGGCGTCTCCGAGCGGTGCTGTTTCCGCCGCCGTGCAAACCGGCGTCAGCGGACCGACCGGCGCCCCCTCCGGCGCCGTGGGCGGCACCGGTTCTCCGGCTCCGGGCCCCTCGCACCACGATGCCGCCTCCGCCGCCCCGGTCTCCCGAACGACCGGCGCCCGCGCGGCCTCCGCGCCCGCGGCGACCACGACGACGGCGACGCTCGACATCAGCCGCGACATCGAGAGCGAGGACGAACTCGACAAGATCATCGACCAGGCGTTCGCCGACATCGCCGTTCTCGACGACCCGGCCTCCGCGCCGGTGGCGCCCGGGACCACGCCGCCGGCCGCCCGGCCCGAGACGGACGCGCCCTCCCTCTCGCAGCCCGTGGCGCCGCGGCCGACGCCCGGGGAGGCGACGGGCCCGCCGCCGGCGGACCAGGCGCTCTCGGCTCGCCAGCGGACGACGGGCGTCCAGGCGATGCCGCCGGAACCGGTGCCGCCCGAAGCCCTGGACGCGGCGATCGACGAGGCGTTCTCCGGACCGATCAGCGGCGCCCAGCCGCTGGCCGAAGCGGTCGGGCCGGCCGACCTGTCGGCGAT
>JAJRXN010000045.1 GCA_024276295.1 Acidobacteriota bacterium | reverse complement strand
CCGCCGACCGTCGCGTCCCACGTGCGCGTCGGATCGTTCGCCGGATCGCCCGGCACGATCACGAGCCGCGGCAGCGCGCGGTCTTCGAGCGGCGTTTCGAGGCCGACGTCCAGGTAGTCGTAGAGCAGCTGGCGTGCCGCGGCGGCGTCGATCGCCGGCGTGGCGTCGATCGCGGCCGGAACGGCGTGCGAGGCCCCGAACGCGACCAGATTCCCCTTGGAGACGTGGAACAGGAACACCGCCTGTTCGACCTCGACGCCGTCGACCTGCTGCCGGAACGCGATCTGCGAGACGCCGTCGGGATCGACGAAGGTCGCCTCGGGATCGAGCACGAGCTGACCGCGCCAGTCACCGAGCATCACCGGGTGACGCTCGATCAGCGTGCGCGCCAGTTGCTCGAGGCGGTCGCGGGTCACCGGCCGGCCGTCGTCCGGCAGGTCGTTCGCCGGGCCGGGCACCCAGGCGATCGTTCCCAAGGCGAGCGTCGGCAGACCGGTCCGCGTGTCGACATGCACGCTCCAGCGCCCGCCTTCGCTGGCGGTGAACGCCTCCCACGCCGCGCGGCGCGGATCGGCGCCCGGCAGGTCCGCGGTCGTGATCGTCCGCACCGAGAGCCTGGCCCCGGGATCGTGGAGCACCTTGTCGTCGAAACGACCGGGGCCGCGGGTCTGCTGGAGCGCAAATGCCGGCAGAGCCAGCAGGCCGACCATGGCGATCGCCGGAACGATCCGGCACGACGGACGTCGAGCAGGGGCGATGGGCACGACAACTCCTCCCCGGGGCAGGGGCGGGCGACACCTGCAAGGACGACCTCGGGCGCGATGTGGCGGGAGGACGGCGATCCGAAGCCGCCGCACACCCACCATCAGCCGGGAGACGGCAGCTCCTCGCTGGCATACCGCGGAACCAGCCCGGCTCGAGCTCGAGGACGCGGAGGGCGCCTGCAACCCTCGGTCCCCGTCGTCGGGGTTGTACGCGGGTGCCCCCGGCGGGTCAACCACTGTTTTTCCGGCGTCCCGCCGCGTCGCGGTAGTGTGACCGCCGCCGGCTCGTCTTCTGCAGGCTGACCGACGTCCGCCGCCCCCCGCGGGACCTGCCGTCCGTCAGTGTTCGACCGGCGTTCCGGCTCGAGGGGGTGTTCGGCAGGCCGTGGGCCGACGCGTACGACATGATCCGCGCCCGCGGCTTCGAGACGAGCTACACCTCGATGCCGGAAGACGAGAACGTCGTCTCGCTGCGCTCGCACGCGCGGCTCGGGTTCGAGGTGCTCTGCCGCTATCATGTGCTTCGTTCCGCCGGACTGACACGCTACCGGGTGCGGTGGGAAGACGGCCGGACGGAGCGCGGCGTGCGCCTGTGGTCCGGAGGGGATCCCGCGGCGCGCTGAGCGGGCGCCGGGCCGCCCCGGAACCCGCGGGCGGCGCCTTTCGGCGAGCGGGGTGTCGATGCGCCATGACCGCCTCTCGCGCGCGCTCGTCGGAGCGCTGCTCCTGCTGGTCGCCTTCGCCTTCCTCGGCTCCCGCGGACTGTGGGAGCCCGACGAGGGGCGCTACGTCGGGGCGGCCCGCGAGATGGTGCTCTCCGGCGAGTGGCTGATCCCGCAACTCCACGGCGCTCCGCACCTGACCAAGCCGCCCCTCGCGTACTGGGCGATCGCGGCCGGCCTGCTGGCCGGCGGGATGAACGAGTGGGGCGCCCGGCTCTACCTGGCGCTGGCCTACCTGGCGACCTGCGCCCTGGCCGGCGCCCTGGGGCGCGACCTGCTCGGACGCGGCCGCGGGCGTCTCGTGGCGCTCGTCTTCGGGCTGTCGCTGCTGCCGTTCGCGGCGGCGAGCGTCGCGACGACGGACATGCTGCTCGCGGCGTTCGAGACCGCGGCCGTCTGGGGCTGGTGGCGCGCGCGCCGTCATGCCCCCGGCCGCGGGCGGACGTTCTGGCGCGTGCTGACCGGCGGCGCCTTCGGACTCGCGTTCCTGACCAAGGGTCCTCCCGGTCTCCTCCCGCTCGCCGCGCTGATGGCCTGGGAGGTCTTCGCCGAACGGCGGTCCGCTCGGCGTTTCGCGGCGCTCGGCCCGGCCACGGCGGCGGCGTTCCTGCTCGTCGCGCTGCCGTGGTACGTCTGGGCGATGGTCCGGCTGCCCGGACTGGCCGGGTACTTCCTCGGCGACGAGGTCGTCGGCCGGGTGGCGACGGGCGCGCACCACCGCAACGCCGGCCTGGCCGGCGCGCTGAAGATCTACGGCATCGGCCTGGTGGTCGGTGGACTGCCGTTCTCGCCGCTGTGGTTCTGGAAGCTGGCCCGCCTCGCCGGCCGCCGCCTGCGGCGCGGGACGGCGCCTTGCCGCGGGACGCCCACGCCCGCCCGCTCCTCGTCGACCCTGCTCGCGTTCTGGATTCTCCTGCCGCTGGCAGTGTTCCTCGCGTCGAGTTCACGGATGTACCTGTACGTGGTTCCGCTGTTCGTCCCGCTCGCGCTGTGGACCGTCGGGCGCGGCCCGGCGGACGGCGCCCCGGCCGCACGTCCCGGGCTGCGCCGGCGCCTGGCGATCGGCGTGCTGGCGCTGGCCTGGACGGGAGCGCTGATGGCGCTGCGCTGGGAAGCCTCGGACAGGGCCAGCGACCGCGACGCGCGGCGACTCGCCACGCTCGTCGCTCCGCTCGCCGAGGAGCGCCCGCTGCGGGTGCTGCAGATCGACCTGAGGCTGCACGGGCTCGACTTCTACCTCGGCCTGCGGACCGAACCCCGGGTCACGCGCCCTTCGGAGGAACCGTCGTGGTGGCCTGGGCGCCCCGCCGCACCCGCCCTCGACCGGATCGGGGAGTCCGCGATCCGCCACCTGCTGCTCGCGCCGCCACCGCTCGCCGAGGAGCTGGTCCGGCGCTTCGCGGAGTCCGGGCTCGCGCCGGAGTACCACCGGCTGACCGCGAAGGTCGCCGCCGTGAGCCTGCCGGCGGCGCGCCGGAAGGCGCGGCCGGCGCTGGTGGTCACGACCGATCCCGGAAGCCCGATCGAGCGGTTCCTGGCGGCCGAAGCCCTGTACGCCCTGGGCGAGACTTCGCCCCCGCGGCGACTGCTCGTCCTGCCGCGCGAGGGGCGCCGCCCGCGGCTCGACGACCTCCTGTGGGGGCTCGCGGCCGAGGGCGTGGCCGTCGACACGGCGCGGGACGCACCGCCCGGACTCGCCGGCGGACCGCCGCCCGCCGGCACGGCGGTCGTGCTCGACGGCACCGGAGCGGACGCCACGGCGCGCACGATCGTCCTGGTACCGGACGTCGGCCCCCCGGGCGCACGTCACTCGCGCCGGAAGAACATCTCGGTCTCGATCGCCTCGCAGAGCAGGTGACCGATCAGGACGTGGAGTTCCTGGATCCGCGTCGCCTTCTGCGCGCCGACGACCAGCGCCACGTCGACCAGCTCCTTCGCCCGCCCCCCCTCGCGCCCGAGCAGGCCGACGACCGGCAGATCGCGGGCCTTCGCGGCGCGGATCCCCTCGAGGACGTTCGGGGAGTGCCCGGAGATCGAGATCGCGACCGCCGCGTCGCCCTTCGAGGCCAGCGCCTCGAGCTGCCGCGCGAAGACCAGTCCGTACTCGTAGTCGTTGGCGATCGACGTGACCGCGGCCGAGTCGTTGGGCAGCGCGATGGCGGGCAGGCCGGGACGGTCGCGCTCGATCCGGCCGAGCAGCTTCGCGGCGATGCGCGCCGCCGTCACCGCCGATCCGCCGTTCCCGAAAAGGAGCAGCTTGCCGCCCCCCTGGAGGGCGCGGACCAGCAGCGAGATCGCCTGCTCGAGCTGCTCGCCGTTGCGCTCGAAGAAGCGGCGCATGATGAACTCGTGTTCGGAGACGACTTCCCGGATCAGGCGCTCGTGCATCGTGACCCCGCCCGCGGCGAACCGTCCGGCCGCTGCGGGGTATCGTACAATCGCGTTCAGTCCGCGCGCACCTTGAAGCCGCGGCCGAGCCAGCCCTTGGCCAGCAGCAGCACGAGCGGCGAGATCATCGCGATCGCGCCGAAGATCAGCCACATCGTCTCGGTGTGACGCACCCCCTCCGGAGGACAGTAGCGGGTCATCATCCAGCCAGAGTACAGCGGCACGATCACCTTGGTCAGGAACCACGGAAACTGGGCGACCCCCATGTAGATGCCGGTGCGGCCCTCGGGAGCGATCTCCGCCGCGTACTGCAGGAAGCGCGGCTGCCACATCGCCTCGCCGATCGTCATCACGACGATGTAGGCCAGCAGCGTCTCCGGCCGCGGCCCGAGGGCGAGGAAGAACGCCGGCGCGGCCATCACGAACGTGCCGTAGATCATCATGTTGTACACGCGCGCCCGCTCGGTCAGCGCGGTGATGATCGGCACGAGCACGAAGATCAGCAGCGGATTGAAGTTGGAGGCGACCTCGAACTCCTCGCCGATCCAGCCCTCGTACGCGCGGTTGATGTACTGCGGCAGGATCAGCCAGTTGTACACGAACAGCGTCTGCACCGGAATCAGCGCGAAGATGAATGCGAAGAACTTGACGTCCGCCAGCGGATGCCGGGCGACCCACAGGCGCAGCGGCCGGACCGCCACCACGACGATCGTCAGCGTCAGCCACGTCGCGAGCGCCGCCAGGCGCAGCCACCCGTCGAGCAGCGCCCCCGCGAGAATGGCCAGCAGGATCCAGCCCGACCAGATGTGCAGCGGAATGCGCTCGGCTCCCGCGCGCATCTCGCCCCGCTCGCGGTTCTCCCGCGCCTGCTCGCTCTCCGAGGTCTCCCGTACCAGCGCCGCCGCCGTCTCGGCCTTCGCCCGCGCGATCGCCTCGCGCACGACGCGCGGCGTGAGGATCAGCGCGGTCGCGACCAGGGCGACCACCGTCAGCCCCGTGTAGACCCAGAACGTCCCCGGGATGCCGAGTCCCAGGCCGCGCTTTTCGTCCCGCAGCAGGAACGCGAACGTCGGCAGCCAGCCGCCGAGGTTCATCAGCGCGTAGAGCATCGCGTAGCCCATGCCGGCGGTCTTCGGCGTCGTGAACTGCCGCACGCCGGCATAGGCCGCGGGCTGGAACATCCCGTAGCCGATCACCACCAGCATGATCCCGGCCATCGTCACCAGGTGCAGCGCCGACCACAGGCCGTGCGGCTCGAGGCCGAAGATCGTCGAGCCGCCGGCGATCAGCACGCGGCCGAAGACCATGAACGTGAACGCGGCCAGCAGGGCCCGGCGCACGCCGAAGCGGTCCGGGATCCCGCCGAGAAACAGCATGGCGATCGTGATGCCGGCCGTGAGCACCCCGACCATCGGGTGGGAGTACTTGTCGGCGTCCGGCATGCCTCGGAACACGTGGTCCGTGAAGTACATCGCCAGGTAGCCGAGCATGCCGAAGTAGACACAGCCCTCGATCAGGTAGCCGAGGTTGATCCCCCACAGGGCGCGGGGGGCGCGCGCGAGATCGACGAACGGCTGCACGATCTCGCGCAGCGGGTTCTTCGGTTCGGCGGACGGTGCCTGGTCTGTCATCGGGTGCAGCTCTGCCGGGCCGCCGCCGGGGCGGCATGACCGAAACGGACTTCGGGAAACGGGCGGCGCATGCTCAACGGCGTTCCGCCCACAATCGGACGAGGTGCAGGATCGTCTCGGTCGCCTTGACCATCGTCGAGACGGCGACCCACTCGAACTTGGAGTGGAAGTTGATTCCCCCGGCGAAGATGTTCGGCGTCGGCAGTCCCATCGCCGACAGGCGCGCGCCGTCGGTCCCGCCGCGGATCGCGGTCAGCTTCGGTTCGATGCCCGCGGCCCGCACCGCCTCGATCGCGTATGGAACGGCGCGGGGCTCCTTCTCGAGGTAGAGCTTCATGTTGCGATACTGCTCCTTGAACGCCAGGTCGATCCGGACGCCGTCGAACTCCCGCCGCAGCGCCTCGACCGTCCGCTCGAGGTGGCGCTCGAGCCGCTGGAGTCCCTCGACCTCGAAGTCGCGCACGATGTAGACGACCTTCGCATCGCCCGTGTTCCCCTCGAGGGACACCGGGTGGAGGTACCCTTCGCGGTCCTCGGTGCACTCGGGACTCATGCCCTGCGGCACGCTCTCGATCAACCGCGCCGCGACGCGGAGCGCGTTGATCATCTTCCCCTTGGCGTAGCCCGGATGGACGTCACGGCCGGTGATGGCGACCGTCGCGAGATCGGCGCAGAAGGTCTCGTTCTCGACCTCGCCGAGCGTGGTGCCGTCCATCGTGTACGCGACGTCGGCACCGAACGCCTCGACGTCGAAGAACTTCGTGCCGTTGCCGACCTCCTCGTCCGGCGTGAACCCGAGCCGCAGCTTCGGGTGAGGATGCTCCGGATGCTCCCGGAGCCAGGCCACCGCCTCGAGGATCTCGGCCAGCCCGGCCTTGTCGTCCGCGCCGAGCAGCGTCGTGCCGCTGGCGGTGATCACCTCCTCGCCGACGTGGCGCGCGAGTTCGGGATTCTCCTCGGCCGTGATCTTCACCTCGGGATCGTCCGGCAGGACGATGTCCCCGCCGTCGTAGACATGGACGATCGGCCGGACGCCGTCACCGCTGGTGCCGAAGTACGTGTCGTAGTGGGCCAGCAGGCCGACGACTGGGCGATCCTCGCAGCCCGGACTCGCCGGGAGCGTGGCGGTCACGTAGCCGTGCTCGTCGCGCCGGACCTCCTCGAGGCCGAGATCCCGGAGGTCCCGTTCGAGCAGGGCCGCGAACTCGAGCTGGCAGGGCGTGCTGGGGTAGCGATCCTCGACGCCGTCTTCCGACTGGGTGTTGATCCGCGCGTAGCGGAGAAAGCGCTCCTTGAGCCTCTCGGCGTCGATCTCGATCATCTGGACTGCTCCCGTGGCGTCCCGAGGCGGGTAGGTGGGAAAGGCGTCCGGCCGGGCCGCCCATCCTAGCCCCTCGAAGGCGACACGCCAAAGACCGCTACAAACAGCCTCCGACTTGCAGTATTCTTGCAACTGCCACCTAGCCGCAGATCGGAGTCCGTCGATGCCCCCTGGACATCGCGTCGAAGAGCCCGACACCCCCAGCCCCCCGCGTCGGGGGCTCGTCGAGCGGATTCGCGCCGCGGGGATCCGCGTCACCGGTCCCCGCCGGGCGATCGCCCAGGTGCTCGAGGAGGCGGGTGACCATCTCGACGTCGAGGAGATCACGCGCCGCGCCCAGGACATCGACCCCTCGATCCACCGGGCGACGGTCTATCGCACGCTCGGGCTGTTCAAGGGCCTCGGCCTGGTCGACGAGCTGGACCTGCTCCACCTGCGCGGTGAGCGGCACTTCTACGAGATCCGCGAGTCGGCCTCGCATGCCCACGTCATCTGCACGCACTGCGGCAAGATCATCGAGATCGGCGGTGAGACGATCGCCTCGTTCGAGCGTGCCATCGCCGCGGAGACCGGTTTCCGCGTCGAGTCGATGCGCTTCGAGATCGGCGGCTACTGCCCCGACTGTCCGTCCCCCCCCGCGCGGCGCCCGTAGCGGCGGGGCTTGCCCTGCCGATCCCGGATAGAGGCGTTCCAATGCTGAATCGGCGCCCCAAGGGGCGCGGCTACGGCCCCGCCGATTCCGCCTTGCGCGCGCACGCCCACGCGCACGCGCGGTTGGTGACAGGGCGTTCCGATGCACAACGGCGCCCGTAGCGGCGGGGCTTGCCCCGCCGATCCTGCCTTGCGCGCGCAAACCTGCGCGTACGCGCAGCGGGCTTGCCCCGCCGATCCCGGATAGAGGCGTTCCAATG
>JAJRXN010000494.1 GCA_024276295.1 Acidobacteriota bacterium | reverse complement strand
GATCGGCGGGGCACGCCCCGCCGCTGCGGTCGCCGTTGTGCATCGGAGCGCCCTGGTCACGAACCGCGCGGGCGCGTAGGCGTGCGCGCGCAAGGCGGAATCGGCGGGGCCGTAGCGGCGCCCCTTGGGGCGCCGATTTCGGATGGAGACGTTTTCATGCGAAATCGGGGGGGCAAGCCCGCTGCGCGTGCGCGCGGGTGTCCGCGCGCAAGGCGGAATCGGCGGGGCAAGCCCCGCCGCTACGGGGACGTCGGGATGGGGGATCGTTGCGCAACGGCGGCGACGCGATGGCGGATCGTCCCGTAGCGGCGCCCCTTGGGGCGCCGATTTCGGATGGAGACGTTTTCATGCGAAATCGGCGGGGCAAGCCCGCTGCGCGTACGCGCAGGTGTGCGTACGCAAGGCGGAATCGGCGGGGCAAGGCCCGCCGCTACGGGCAGGCGGTGATCGCGGCGTCGCGGTCAGGAGAGCCGCCGCCGGTGCCCCAGGTGAAGGGTCCGCCGGCATCGCGGCCGCGCACGAGGTAGTAGAAGCCCTCGCCGCCGAGCGGCTCGTCGACGTCGGTCGCGCTGGTCCCCGGCTGGTTGCACGAGAACGCCGCGGCGCCCGAGGCGTTGCCGTCGGTGCGCATCTGCTGGACGTCGCCGCGCACGACGTCGTACGCGGTGGCCCCGGCCAGCGCATCCCACGAGAAGTCGATCTTCGTCGTGAACATCAGCCCGGTGACCTCGCCGCCACCGCCGCCGCTGCCGCGTGTCGTGAAGAAGTACGCGATGGCCGGCTCGACGACGTCGGTCCGCACGCGGGAGAACGCGACGAGCAGGTTGCCCGCGGAGTCCCACGTGACCACCGGCTCACCCTCGTTGGTGTTGGCCACCGGCGGCCAGACCGGCTGCGGCTGGGTGTAGGTCGCACCGCCGTCGGTCGAGCGCGCGTACCTCACCTGCCGGAAGTGGACCGTCCCCGCGCGCAGCACGTGGGCGACGTGGCCGCCGGTGCGCGCCGCGCTGCCCCACTGGTCGCCGCCCGGGACGAGATCGACGTCCGCGTTGGCCGCGTTGCCGGTCAGATCGAGGTCGGTGCCGAAGGTCGCGCCGGCGTCGGTGCTGCGGTCGGTCCAGGTGTCGTTGTAGGACGGATTGCCGCTGACGCTGTCGCTCCCGCGGATCGCCCACGCCGTGAACAGATGGCCGGCGTCCCCTTCGCCGAGGCTGAGCGGGAACAGGAACAGCTCGTCGGCGGTCGGATCGCGGTCGATCACCTGCGTCGGCGCCCCGTAGGAGCCGCCTCCGGCCGGGCTCGTCGCCAGCGCACCGAAGCCGATCACCGCGTCGTCGGAGTACGCGAGGTGCACGTCGCCGCTCGAGGCGACCGTCAGCTCGGGAAAGCACGAGCCGAAGCCGGCGATGACCGCGGCCGCGCCGAAGGTCGCGCCGCCGTCGGTGCTCACCCGCTGCCAGATCCGCGAGGCGGAGCAAGACGGTTCGTCGTCCCAGGCGACGTAGACGTTGCCGCCGCGCGCGGCGACCGACGAGAAGCCGCCGGGCGACGCGTCGGGATCGCCGATCACCGTCGGCGAGAAGCTCACGCCGCCGTCGGTGCTGCGCGCCAGGACGATCGAGCCGTTCTCGATGTCGTAGGTGACGAACACGCGGCCGGCGTCGTCGACCGCGAAGTCGACGTACGTGAACCAGAACGCTCCGGGCCCGCCGCTCGGCGCGTACGTGTTGATCTTCACCGGCGTCGACCAGGTCTCGCCGTTGTCGTCGCTGTAGGTCGTGAACAGGTTGCGCGGCGTCGTCTCGCCTGTTCCCTGGTCGAAGTAGGCGGTACCGAGCAGCACGTGCAGCCGACCCGAGGGCGCCTGGCCGATGCCGATCGGCAGCACGTCGAAGGCGAACGCGAAGTCGGGCCGCGGGAGCTGCACCTCGCGCTGGAACGTCAGCGGTCCGCCGTTGGGAAACGCGTCGCAGGCATCGCCCATCCCGTCGGCGTCGGCGTCGACCTGCCCGGCGTTGGCGGTGAACGGGCAGTTGTCGTTCTCGTCGAGCACGCCGTCGTCGTCGACGTCACCCGGCACGTCCGGCCCGGGAGCGGCCGGCGCGGGATCCGAGGCGGTCAGCTCGCGCAGCGTCGGGAGCCTGAGCGCGCGACGCTCGAGGCGCACGGAAGGGGCGCTCGGCCCGGCCGTCGGCGCGGGGCCGGACAGGGTCATGGCCGCGTCATCGGTGTCATCGGTCGCCCCGACGGGGGCGGCCGGAAGGGCGACCGCCGAAGTCGGGATCGTCTCCAACGCCGGAGCCGTCCGCTCGCGGACGGCCGAGGGGCGCAGGGTGCGCCCGTCAGGACGCAGGGAAGCCGCCTCGCCGACCGCGCTTGCGGGACCGTCGGGGATCAGGAGGAGGCTGAATACGGCAAATGCCGCAAAAAGTGAACGAGGGCGGACACTTCCCATGGTCGTTCGGCTCTCCGGCTTGAACTCCCCCTGCCCGTCTGCCCTGGAAGGCGAAGCGCAGACGCCCATGGATATACGGTCATGCAGGGGCGCAAGCCACAGCATGTGGCGAAACCCGGCCGGGTCCGTGAAACCCGCGGGAAGGGCGCCCGTTGGGCGAAAGTCCCCCGGGCCGAGTCTCCGGAGAGACCGGCGGACCGGACTCGTCCGCACCGGCTCCGGGATCAGGTCCCGGGGCACTCCCGGACGACGGCCGGGTCGATCCCCTTGTCTCCATAGGTCTTCTCGAAGAAGGCCGCGACCTCGCCGGCCAGCTTCCTGGCCCGGGCCTCGTAGGCCGCCGGATCCTTCCAGGTGTTGCGCGGGACGAGCACGTCGTCGGGCACACCGGGACAGGTCTTCGGGATCGAGACGTGGAACAGCGTGTCCTCGACGTACTCGACGTCCTCGAGCCGCCCCTCGAGCGCCGCGCGGACCATCGCCCGGGTCAGGTTAATGTCCATCCGCGAGCCCTCACCGTAGGGTCCTCCGCTCCAGCCGGTGTTGACCAGGTAGACGCGCGAGCCGTGCCGGGCCAGCTTCTCGCCGAGCATCCGGGCGTAGACGTCGGGATTCCGCGGCATGAACGGCGCGCCGAAGAAGCGCGAGAACGTGGAGACCGGCTCGGTGATGCCGGTCTCGGTGCCGGCGAGCTTGCTGGTGTAGCCCATCAGGAACCACAGCATCGCCTGCTCGGGGCTCAGCCGTGCGATCGGCGGCAGGACGGCATTGGCGTCGGCCGTCAGGAACAGGATCGTCTTCGGGTGCCCGCTGACCGGCGGCGTCTTGATGTTCGACAGCGAGGTCAGCGGATACGAGACGCGCGAGTTCTGCGTCAGCCGGGCGTCGTCGACATCGAACTGCCCGCTGGGGTACATCATGCAGTTCTCGATCAGCGCGCCGTGCTCTTCGGGCGCCGCCTTGCGGAACGAGGCGTGCCAGATCTCCGGCTCCTTGTCCTGGCGCAGGTTGATCAGCTTGGCGTAGCAGCCGTTCTCGAAGTTGGCGATCCCGTGGTCGTTCCAGCCGTGCTCGTCGTCGCCGAGCAGGGAGCGGGTCGGATCGGCCGAGAGCGTCGTCTTGCCGGTCCCCGACAGTCCCAGCAGCAGCGCCGCATCACCCGCCCGGCCCTCGTTCGCCGAGCAGTGCAGCGGCAGGATGCCGTCGCCGGGCAGCAGCCAGTTCATCACGGTGAAGATCATCTTCTTGACCGTGCCGCAGTAGGCCGAGCCGTAGACCAGCCCGACGCGGCGATCGAAGTCCATCACGATCGCCATGCTCGAGGTCGACCCGTCGGGCAGCCTGCGCAGCCGGCCCTCGTAGCGCTCGGCACGGACCTTGTCGTACGGCAGCACGAGCACGGTAAAGGGGCGGTCGCGGTAGATGCTCCGGTCGATGTCGGGCGGAACCGGCCGGAACATGTTGTCGGTGAAGATCGCCGTCAGTGCGTGGCTGCCGACGGTGCGCACCGGCAGCGCATACGTCGGATCGGCGCCGACCGCCCGGTCGGTGACGAACACGTGCGGCTTGTCCGCGAGCACCTCGAGGGCGTCCTTCCAGAGCATCTCGAACGTCCCGGGGTCGAGCGGAATGCAGTTCGGCGAGTCCCAGTCGATCGTCGACTCGCTCTCCGGGCGGCGGACGATGTAGGTGTCCTTCGGGCTGCGGCCGGTCGATTCCGGCGGAGTCCAGGTGGCCAGGGCGCCGCACGCCGAGACGAGCGCCTCGCGGGCGTCGACGGCGCGGCGGACCATCTCCGGCCGGCTGATGTTTTCGTGGACGTGCGGATGGCGCGCGACCACCGCATCGAGAGCGTTGCGGAAATCCATCGTCACTCCTTCGCGCAGCCCGGGCGAGCGCGGGCCTCACCCGGCCCGGCGTCCGCGGCCGGGGTGGGGTGTCGTACCGCGGGCGAATTGGAGGCAGTCGGCAGCGGGCCCGGTCGGTCGGGCGTCCGCCTTACCGGCCGGTGATTCTAGCCTGAAACCACGCCCCGTCACGCGGAGAACCGTCGATCGCGGAGTTTGACCGCCTCCGCCGCCGGCATCTATGCTGCGCGCCCGTCCGGAGTGCCCCGCCGTTGCGCATCCAGCCCGACGAAAGCCATCTGCTGGCCCGCTTCTGTGCCGGGTTCCGTCCGCGGCGCGAACGGCTGGTCGGGCTGGAGTACGAGCTGCTACCGATCGACCCCGGGACCGGCCGGGCGATCCCCTACGCCGCCGAGGAGGGACCGAGCGTCCAGGCCGTGCTCGGCCGGCTGCGCGATCTCCACGGCTGGCGCCAGGTCGGCGGCGATCCGCCGCTCGAGCTGGCGCGGCACGGCTCGCGGATCACGCTCGAGCCGGGAGCGCAGATCGAGCTGTCGGCGCGCCCCCACGCCCGGCTGGCCGACGCCGAGGAGGAACTCGCGGAGTACATCGCCGAGCTGCGGGAGGTCTCCGAGCCGCTGGGCGTCTCGTGGCTCGCGATGGGGACCCACCCGGTCTCGACGCCCGACGAGATCCCGGTGATCCCCAAGCCTCGCTACCGGATCATGACCGCCTACCTGCCGACCCGCGGCGCGCTGGCGCTGTGGATGATGCGGGCCACCGCCGGTGCCCAGGTCAACCTCGACGTCGAGAGCCCCGAGCAGGCGGCGCGGATGCTCCGGCTCTCACTGTGGATGGCCCCAGTGCTCAACGCGCTGTTCGCCAACTCGCCCCTCGCGGCGGGCCGGCCGAGCGGGTTCCTGAGTCGCCGCG
>JAJRXN010000493.1 GCA_024276295.1 Acidobacteriota bacterium | reverse complement strand
GTCCTCGCCGTCCCAGACCGCCTCGTGCCGACCGGCCGTCTTCTGGTCGTCGAGCTGGACCGTCCGCACGACCTCGCCCGTCACCGGATCCGAGATCTCGAGCCGCACCGACGCGTAGCTCTCCGGCAGCTCGAAGACGACTGGCTCCGCGCCGCCGTCCGTCAGATAGAGCTGCCCGGCCGACGCGACGAGCAGATCACGATCGACCAGGCCGAGCGCCTGATTGTCGAGCATCTGGCTCTGGGCCAGCATCAGGTCGGTCTGCCCGCTGATCATCGTGTCGACACGGCTGTTGAGGCCGACGAGCTGCTCGAGACTGGAGAACGTCGCGAGCTGGGCGATGAACTCGGTGTCCCCCTGCGGCTTGAGCGGATCCTGCTGCTCGAGCTGGGCGACGAGCAACCTCATGAAGGCGTCGCGCCCGAGGGCCTGCTCGGCCGCACCGGCCGAAGCCGGCCCGGAGGCCGGCTTCCCGGCCTGATCCACGCTTCCGACGTTCTGGAGCATCGCCATGGTCTCTCCCGTCCACGAACAGCACGCGGTACTCCATGGCAAGTGCCGTGCCAGCGCCGGAGGTCGTGATCGTGGCCGAAACCGGGCGTTCCGAAGGGACGGACCGGCAATTCTTTCCGGGCGGGCGGCAGATTCCGCCCGATTCCGCCGGACCGTGCCGGCTCAAGCGGCCTCGAAGGCGGGTCGATACGAGGGGCGAGGGGGAGAGCGGGCGCCGGGGGTTCCATGTCGGTGTTCGAGGCGAGGAACAGGGTCCGCTGGGAACCCGGCGAGTCGATCCTCCCGATGAGAACGGTCCAGAAGGGCTCGTGGATCTTCGGCCTGTTCGCCGTGCTCTTCGGGCTCGCGTGGTGTCTGGCGCTCGGCCTGAGCATCGTCTTCGGCACGACCGAAGAGGGGCTCCGGCCCAGAACGACGATCCTGCTCGTGGCGATGATGACGCCCGGCGAGCTGTTTCTTCTGTTCGGCCTGTACCAGTGGCGCGCCCGGCGCCGGGTGCTCCTCGAACGCGACTGCGTCCGTGTCACCGAACGCGGTCTGCGGGGCTCCCGAAGTTGGACGGAACCGATCGCGAACTACAGTGGCGTGCTGCAGCGCGTCGTCCGCAACCGCGGCGGCCGTGGCGGAAGCGGGACGACCCGCCACGAGGTACTGCTGGTTCACGACGATCCGCGCCGGGAGATCCTGCTGTTCGCGTCGCTCGGTGGCGTGGGCGCCGAGGCTCTGCGCGAACGGACGTGGAGGAGCTTCGCGGTGCTGCTCGACCTGCCGGTGCTGCGGGAGAACTCGACCGGAATCGTCGCGATGCAGGTCGACGATC
Source organism: Acidobacteriota bacterium (assembly GCA_024276295.1). Classification (GTDB taxonomy): domain Bacteria; phylum Acidobacteriota; class Polarisedimenticolia; order J045; family J045; genus J065. Next base: position 3,456 of record JAJRXN010000493.1, on the reverse strand, counting down.
TCGAACGGCCGCTGGTCGAACGGGTCGGCGGATCGCCCCGCACGCCGGTTCTCGACCCCGAGGTCCAGCGGATCCTCGGCAGGATGCTGGACTGCCGGCAGGAGCCTGACGGCGTGGTGATCCGCTTCCGTCGGGCCTGGACCGTCTGGCGTCCCGCGCTCGGACTGTTCGTCTCAGGGGGTTCCTCGCGATCGGCAGCGCCTTTCGCCGGCGGGATCCTGACGAGACCGGTCTGTGGATCTTCGTGGTGATGATGGCGGGATTCTCGGCGCTGATGCTGCTCGGCATCGTGTCGGCTCTCATCGGCCGTGAGGAACTGCGTCTGACGGCCAGCAAGGTCGGGTTCCGGCGACACCCGGGGCGGGCGCTCCGGACGGAGATCCCGGTCGACGAGATCCTCGAGATCCGCGTCGGCGGCGACCGGGGGCATCGCGAGGTCTTCGAGGCGCTCGAAATCCGCTCGAAAGGCGCGAGGATCCGCTTCGGCTCCGGCCTTCCGGGCGGCGTGCTCGAGCGATTGCGGCGCGTGGTCTCGGCCCTCGCCACGGGCGGCGATCCGCGCGAGGCGGTCGGCGTCACGGGCGGGCCGGCCGGCCAGCGCATCGTCACGTCGCGACCGCGAACCGGTCTGCAGAGCGGGGCCTCGACCGTGGTCGTGGCCGTGGCGATCTTCCTGACGCTCATCGGAGCGCTGCTGTGGACGAACCTCCGGGCCCCGGATGCCGTCACGCCCGAACCGGTCGTCCGTACGCACGCCGCCGCCGGGCAGGACGCTCCGCGCGCGTTCCGGCAGCGCTACGCGACTGCGGAGCGGGCCGTCGCCGCCGGCGATCTCGAGACCGCGGAACGGGAGTTCCGCCGCGCGCTGGCGGCCGCGGCGTCGCTCGGACCGGAAGACTCCCGGCTGGCGTCGGCGTCGCGGTATCTCGGCTGGGTGCTCGAACGGCAGGGGCGGTTCCGCGAGGCCGCCCCGCTGCTCGAGCGCGCGATCGCGATCCGCGAACCGGACGACGCCGCCCTGGCGGCGAAGGAATACCTCTACATCGGCACGACGCTGCTCAGGGCGGACCTTCCGGCGCGCGCCGTGATCTACCTGCGCCGCTCGCAGACGCTCTCGGAGCGGGTCCACGGGGAGCGCAGCCGTGAGACCGCACGGCGGTGGACCGCCCTTGCCGAGGCGTACGAAGCGCTGGGTCGTTCCGACGAAGCCCGCGCCTGCGCCCGGCGGGCATCGGAGATCATGGCCATCCTGGCCAGCACCGGCCCACGCTGACGCGCGCCGGTCGTCGACACCCGCGCCCCGCGCACCGTCCGCGTCGCGCCACGCGATCCGGGGTGGAGACGCCTGCGCGTCCCCACCCCGGATCGACAGGTGCCTTGACGGGATTCCATGCGAACCGGGTGGCCGGACTCACCAGCCTCCGTCGTAGACCCACCGTCCCTCGGCGTTGTCGTTGCGCACGGCGAGCCGGTGCCTTCGCACGCGGGGGAACAGACCTGCGGTCCAGATCCGCACCTCGTACGGGACGAGATGGCCCGGGTAGCTCTCGACCCGGATCGGATCACCGACCGAGACCAGCTCGATGCGATGCGTCATGAACCAGTCGACGAGCGCCGGCGACTCGATGAACCGCTCGAGCGTCTTGCGGTCGTGAGCCTCGGCCGCCTCGAAGATCCGCACCACGACATCGCGCGGCGACAGGGCGACGCCTGCTTCCAGTGCGCCTTCGGGGGCGAGTTCCCGCCAGCGCACGTCGGCTGGAAGATCGAGCCGGAAGCGATCGTCCTCGATCACCGGCGGATACTCGACGAGGACCGTCTCGAAATACGGCAGGCGGCGACCGGAGACGCGCACCCAGCGCCGGAGCGACTTCAGCCGGCCCGTCTCGCGATCCCAGACGACCTCGGTCTCGCGATCGAACTCGCTCCAGAAGACCGGATCGAACGGTTCGCGGCCGGTCCCCTTCCGGGCCACGAGAACCCGCCCTTCGGTCGCGGTCTCGTCGTGTTCGAGGATTTCGACCTCCTCGGGCGGAGCCTCGAGCATGTCTTCCATCCAGCGCCCCGGCCACAGCAGCCGGTAGTCGAACCACACGCCGCGCTTCGCCTCGTTGAAACGGCGGAAGTAGACCAGCGACTCCGTGCCGTCCCAGCACCAGACGCGGTCCCCCTTCTCCACGCGGGCGCGCAGGAGTCTGTACCCCTCGTCGCGGGGCGAGACGACGAACCATGCCTCGACCGGAAGGAGATCTCCGTCGACGTTGACGAAAGAGAGCGCCTCGCCGGACCGGACGCGCATCCTCGCGACGATGTGGACTGCCTGCACGCCGTCGGTCGCCTCGAACACCGGGCGCAGGACGCCGGCGAGCACGGTCCCGGGAACCGTGCCGTCGCCGCCGACCGCCAGCAGCCCGATGGCGATCCACACGGCAACCCCGGCGAGGGCGGCCGTCAGGCCGCCCGCCGCGGCCAGCGCCGCGACCATCCTCGTACGCGCGCGGGTGGTCGGCCGGCCGAACGAGGCGGGAATGCCCGCCTCCAGGCGCGCGGCGAGATCGGCGGGGGGCTGCGGGTCCCGCACCACCCTCAGCCGCGCCTCAAGCGCCCGCACGTCGTCTCTCGATCGTCTCGCAGCCTGCATCATCGCGTGCCTCCTGTCCGAGCAGTTCACGCAGCCTTTCCAAGGCGCGGTGCAGCCGGGACTTGACGGTCCCCGCCGGGATCTCCAGAACGGCGCTGATCTCTCTCAGGCTCAGGTCCTCGAAGTAGTGCAGCGCGATGACCTCGCGCTGCTCGACGTCGAGCGACCTGACGGCACGCCGGAGCAGGGAGTCCCGCTCGTGAATCGCGACCACCTCGTGGCCGCCCGGACCGGGATCGGCGGTTTCCGGAAGTGCGATCGGACCGTGTGCCGCCGGACGCGCTCGCCGGACGAGCTGCAGGAACTCGTTGCGGGCGATGCGCAGCAGCCACGCGCGCAGCGAACCGGCCGCGCGCAGTCTTTCGACCGCCTGCCATGCCCTGGTGAACGTCTCCTGCGTGAGGTCCTCGGCGGTGGCCTCGTCGGCCCCCATGTGCCGCAGGTAACCGTAGACCGCCCGGTGATGGCGCCGGATCAGCTCGCGGCAGGCTTCGGCATCCTGCTGCCTGAGCCCCCGGACGAGCCACCACTCGCTCCAGGTCACGATCGCCTCCCGCATCGCCGGACCTCCAGTGTTCACTCCTGGAGATGCAGGCGGGGCCCGGAGTGTTCCCGGAGAAAGACGGTACGGCGACGAGACGGCCGGAGGATACCGGGAGCCCCGCCGGATCCGGGCGGGACGTCTCCGTGCGAATCAGGCGAGGACGTCGAGCAGCGACAGCGTGCCGCCGGAGCGACGTGGCGATGCGACCGGCGGGGTCGGTGGCGATACGTCCGGCGACGGCGGGCCGTGCCGCGGCGCGGGCGCGGACTCC
>JAJRXN010000492.1 GCA_024276295.1 Acidobacteriota bacterium | reverse complement strand
GAGGCCGTCGCGCGCAGCTTGGCGATCGACGACGTGATCGCCGGCGTGCTCCCGGACCAGAAGGTCGAGGCCGTGCGCCAACTCCAGGAGCAGGGACACGTCGTCGCCATGGCCGGCGACGGCATCAACGACGCGCCCGCCTTGGCGGCAGCCGACGTCGGAATCGCGATGGGAACGGGAACCGACGTCGCGATGGAAAGCGCGGACGTCACGCTCGTCCGTGGCGACCTGCGCGGGATCGTCCGCGCACGGCGGCTGTCACGGGCGACGATGCGCAACATCCGCCAGAACCTGTTCTGGGCCTTTGCCTACAACGCGCTCGGCGTGCCGGTGGCCGGCGGAGCGCTGTACCCGATCTTCGGGATTCTGCTCTCGCCGATGATCGCCGCGGCCGCGATGAGCTTCTCGTCCGTCTCGGTCATCGGCAACGCCCTGCGCCTGCGCAGGGTCTCACTGTGACCGACGCATGGAGGAGGAATGAACATGAACACGACGACTCGAGTGCTGGTCTGCATCGCGGCCGTGTTGCTCGCGGGTGCGGCGGCGGTCGCCGCGGGAAGCCTGCCCGGGCACGCGGCGCATGGAAACGAGGGGGCTGGCAAGGCACACCAGCAGCCGCCGGCTCTCTTCACGGAGGCCGTGACCCAGTACGAGCGCGTGCGTCTCGCCCTGGTCGCCGACGATCTCGACGCGGCGCGTGAACCGGCGCGCCGGCTCGCGGGCGTGGTGCGCGCGTGGATGCAGGACCACAACGGCGAGTCGGAGATGCCGGCTCGGGTGATGGCGATCAAGTCGGCCGCCGAGAAGCTGGCCGACAGCCGGACGCTCGGCGACGCCCGCGAGGCGTTCTGGGCGCTCTCCCAGCCGATGATCGCCTGGAAGAAGAAGGTCGGCGGCGATACGCCGGCGATCGCGTACTGCCCGATGGTCAAGCGCAAGTGGCTGCAGCAGCTCGGGTCGATCGGGAACCCGTTTGCGGGCGGCCACATGGCCGGCTGCGGCGAGTTCGTCAACGAGTAGTCTGCGGGGCCTCCCCGGTGCGCCGGGGAGGCCGACCGCCGAAGGAGTCTTCATGACGGGACTGACCGAACTGCCCAACCTGCACCCGGTCATCGTGCATTTTCCGATCGTGCTGCTGCCGCTGGCGCTGCTGTTCGAACTGATCGCCCTCGTGCGCCGGAAGTCACACGACGGTTCGACGCTGTCCACGGTGGCGGGCCTGGTGACCATCGCCGCGGCGCTCGCCGTCGGCGCCGCCTGGCAGCTCGGCCGGCAGGCCGCCGGCGGCCTGGGGGTGATTCCCATCGAGGCCGAGAGCGTGCTCGCGGAACACGCGGACCTCGGCTGGTGGACGCTCGTCGTCGCCGGGATCGCCGCCGTCGTGCGGCTGGCCGCGCTGTGGCTCGCGCGGGCGCCCGCGGCGCTCTGGCTGCGGGCCGGCACGGTCGTCGGCCTGGTCGCGGCGTGCGGCCTGGTTGTCGTGACGGCCGACCACGGCGGCGCGCTGGTCTACGGCCACGGCGTCGGCGTCCGCAGCCAGGCGATCGCCGAGACGCCGGAGCCGGCCGCCGGCGAGTCGGGCGGCGAGAACGCGGGATGGTGGTCGAGCTTCCGGCTCGTGCCCGAGCAGGGAACCGCATCGCTCGAAGTCGACGCGGACGGCGTGGGTGTGGCGCTCGCCATCGACGGGCGGAGCGTCCTGCTCGGCCCGCACGAGGCCGGCGACGTCGCCGTCGAGGCGAAGCTCGGCCTTGCGGGATTCGAGGGGCAGGTCGCGCTGCTGCATCATTTCGGACCGCAGGGCCACGGGCTGCTCGAGATCGACACCGCCACGCGGACGATCCGGCTCGTCGACGTGCGCGACGGTCGCCGGAAGGTCCTCGACGAGGGGACGCTTCCGGCCGGCGATGCTCCGCTCGTTCGGGTCACGGCCGCCGGCCAGCACCTCAAGGGCTTCGTGGATGGCGAGATGGTCGTCCATGGTCACGTGCCGGCGCTTCCGCCGGGCGGCGTGGGCCTGCTCGCCGAGGGCCGGGGCCGGATCGAACTGCTCTCGGCTGTCGAGATCACCGGCGAGCGGACAGGAATGCACGCCGGTGGGGAGCAAGCCGGCCACGAGCACGGCGCCTCCGGACACGAGGAGGGCGGCGAGCACGACCACGGATCCGACGACCACGGCTCGCACGGGCACTGACCCCGGGCAGGGGTGACGATCCGCGCTACCGTGTGCCGCGACCCGCATTCCGGGTCGCGGCATGCGGGGCCGGGACCCTGCCCGTGGGAGCCTGCCGGTGAGTCCGCTCGAGATGCTCGTGATCGCGATCGGCCTGGCGATGGATGCCTTCGCCGTGGCCGTCGGCGCGGGTGCGGGCCGGCGCGTGGCCGGCCGGCGCGGGGCGTTCCGCATCGCGTTTCACTTCGGACTGTTCCAGGCGCTGATGCCGATCACCGGGTGGCTGCTCGGCCGGGAGATCGCGCCGCTGATCCAGGCGTTCGACCATTGGATCGCGATGGCGCTGCTCGGAGCGATCGGCGGCAAGATGATCGTGCAGAGCCTCCGCGATGCGGACGAGGACCGGCCGCAGGCGGAGCCGTCACGCGAGGGCGATCCGTCCCGCGGCTGGTCGCTCGTCGCGCTTTCGGTCGCGACGAGCATCGACGCCCTGGCCGTCGGGCTGACGCTCGCGCTGATCGGCATCGACGTCTGGCAGCCGGCGGTCGTGATCGGCGTCGTGACCGGCGGGCTCTCGCTGCTCGGTCTCCAGCTCGGACGCCGGTTCGGCGAGCGGTTCGGACGGCTGACCGAGGCCTTCGGCGGAGCGCTGCTGATCGCGATCGGGCTGCGGATCCTCGCCGCTCACCTGTTCGCGTAGGTCGCCCCGCTCAGTCCTCCGGTGCCGGATTGAAGTAGCCGAAGCGGACCCGGGGAAACGCCCGGCGCACCCGTCTCATCCAGCGGTCGATCCCGAAGCCCGGCGCCAGGCTGGAGGGCAGGCCGAGCTGCTCGACGTAGAGATCGGGGTCGAGATTGAGGTTCCGCATCTGGATCACGGCGACGCCCGCCGCGTCGATCATCGCGCCGAGGGCCTCGAACTCCTCGTCGGTGTCGGTCAGGCCGGGGAACATGAAGTAGTTGAGCGACACGGTCCCGCCGGCCTCGGCCACCGCGCGGCCCGAGCGGACGAGGTCGTCGAACGCGTAGCCGCGTGGCCGGTAGTAGCGTTCGTAGAACTCCGGTCGGCACGAATTGACGGAAATGCGGATCGCGTCGAGGCCCGCATCGACCAGCCGGTGCACCACGTCGGGGCGCGATGCATTGGTGTTGAGGTTGATCGTGCCGCGGCGGGTCCGCGCGCGGATCAGCCGGATCGCCTCTTCGAGCACGTCGCCGCGCAGCAGTGGCTCCCCCTCGCAGCCCTGGCCGAACGAGACGATCGGCCGCGGGGCGTGGTCGAGATGCCAGACCGCCATCTCGGCGATCTCGTCGGCTCCGGGACGGACGGTCAGTCTCGGCTGGGTGACCGGGACCTCGTCGCCCGGCTGGTACGAAAGACAGCCGACGCAGTCGGCGTTGCAGGCCGGACTCGTCGGCAGCGGCGCCTCCCAGCGCCCGAGCACGAAGTTTCGGGCGGCGGGACAGCAGTAGGAGCGCACGCAGTTCTCGACCAGGTGCCGGACGAGCCGGTTGTCCGGAAAGCGCGCAAGCATCCGCTCGGCACCCTGTTCGATCTCCTGCTCGTCGAACAGCACGACGTCCTGGCGCACGTCGGGATCGACGCGCAGGGCCGGGACGACGAACGTCCCCTCGCGCCAGCCGACGGCGCTGTAGCAGTAGAGCGGCAGGACGGGGGAGCCCGGAACGCGTTCCCAGGCCGAGAGGAACAGGGCCGTGTGGGCCGGCGGCAGGAACGCTGCCGCCGCGGTCACCGGCTCGCCACCTGACTCGGCGAGAGCCGTCGGCCGCCCCGTGGCCGGGTCGAGTCCGACCGGCCGCCGCCCGGGAAGGTGAAAAAGAAGCGAACCTTGAGGGAGCGGTACCCAAGCTCGCGGATCAGGGCGAACAGCCGTCCCGCCGGAACGGCCGAGAGCGAAAAGTCCCGGCACTTCACGGAGTTGGCCGTCCGCGTCGGCGACGACCAGCAGCGGATCGGGCGGGGCAGGGCGTCTCACGGGTTCGGATTCTGACACGGTCCGACACCGTCCGCCGCGATCCGGATCACGGTCTCGACTGCGAGAAAGGGTTGCAGGGAAGGCGAAAGTTGTTTATTATCAAGCTATTGAGGGGTCGGACCGGGAACCCGGCGCGGTGGGGCGCCTTGCGTGAGGAGTCACGTCCCGGTCTCGATCCGTCCTCGAGTGCAGAATCAGGAGGCCCGGTTTGAAGTTCAAGGTCGGTGACAAGGTCGTCTATCCCAACCACGGGGTCGGAGTCATCAAGGAGATCCGGGATCTCAACTACGGCGGTCAGAATCACACCTTCATCAGTCTTCAGATCCTCGACAGCGACAGCGTCGTCATGGTGCCGATCGAGAACAGCAAGGCGGTTGGTCTGCGTCGCGTCGTGTCGAAGGCGAAGGTCCGCAAGGTGCTCGAGAAGCTGCAGGAGACCGATGTCGAGGTGCCGAGCGACTGGAAGGGCCGCTACCAGGAAAACCAGGAGAAGATGCGTTCGGGCGACATCGAACAGGTCGCCGACGTGCTCCGGAACCTGACGCACCTCAACGCGATCAAGACGCTCTCCTACCGTGAGCGCAAGATGCTCGACCGCGCGCGGACGCTGGTGATCAGCGAGATCTCCGAGGCCAGCAAGCAGCCGCCGCCGAAGGTGGTCGCGATGGTCGACGAGGCGCTGTCGGCCGTGCTGCCGCAGAAGAACTGACGCACGGGAGGCCGATCGCGCCGACGATCACCGCACGGTCTCCCGGCGACCCTCAGGCGGTCTGCCGTCATCCGCGGGCGCCGCGTTCCGGAAGGGCGCGGCGCCCGTTTCGTCCGTCGTCGATCGTCGGAGCCGGAGACCGGCCGTGTCGTTGCCGACCCTCGTGACCGCGTTCCGGATCGTCGCCGAACGCCTCGCCGGATGTCGCGTCGAGGCGGTCGCGCCGGTCGAGCGTTCCGGCCTGCACCTGCGTTTCGAGACGGCCGGGGAGGCGAAGGCCGGGTTCCGGATCGACACGCTCCCGCCTCCCGGCGCGGCCGTCCCGGCGTGGCGCATGCCGCGGCGGGTGCGTGGTGGCAGGAGCGCCTGGCCGGCGCTGGCCGGCGTGGCGGCGCGCGAGCTGCCGGGCCGGCGGCTCGAGGCGGCCGGCCTGTCTCTCGCCCCGCTGGCGCTGCGCCTGTGGTTCGAACGTGACGCCAGCCTGACGCTGGTCGCGAGCGAGGCGGGCGGCCGGCTGGTGATGCGGGTCGGAGGCGGCGTGATGCACCTTTCCGAGCCGCAGGCCGGGCAGGCGCGCGAACCGCTGCCGGACGAGGCGTTCGCCCGGGACCTCGGCGAGCTGGCACGCCGATGGCGGCAGGCGGCGGGCGTGCTTCCGGCGGACGACCCGGCGTTCGTCGAACAGGCGGCGCGGGTCTCGGGCCTTCCGGTGCGGCGCCTGCTGCGGTACGCCGGGACGGCGGCGGAGATCGCGGGCCTGCTCGAGGATCTCGCCGAGCGGCTCGATGGACCACCGCCAGGCGACGACGAGGACGAAGCTCTGGCGGCGTCGTACGAGGCGGCGCGGGCGGCGTGGCTGCTCGCCGGGGCGCGCGAGGCGACGGTTCGGATCGTGCGTGCCGAAAGGCGCCGCGCGGCGCGGGCCCTCGACGCACTCCGACGCGAGCAGGCGGCGGCGGCCGATCCGGAGCTGCTGCGCCGGCAGGCCGACGCCCTGCTCGCCACCGGTGGACAGGTGCGGTCCGGCAACGATGGTCGCTTCCACGTGTCCGACCCGTACGCGCCCGGCACCGTACTGGTGATTCCCGCCGGACGCGCCGGCCAGCCGGCGGCCGAGCGCGCCGCGCAGCTCTACGCCCGGGCACGCAAGGAGACCCGCGCCGGCCCGCTGCGGGAGGCGCGGGCGGGGGAACTGACGGAGCGCCTGGCGGCGCTCGAGGCGATCGAGGGCGAACTCGCGGGCGCCGAGACGCCGGGGCAGCTCGAGGATCTCGAACGCCGGCTGCGCCGTCTCGGCGTCGCCGCCGGGCTCGAGCGCGAGGCGGACCCGGCGCGCGGCACGCGCCACCGCCGGTCCGAACCCGCCGGACCGGCGCGCGTGTTTCGCAGCCCCGGAGGCTTCGAGGTGCTCGTCGGCCGCACGGCACGCCAGAACGACGAGCTGACGTTTCGGGTCGCACGTCCCGACGACCTGTTCTTCCACGTCGAGGATCGACCGGGAGCGCACGTGATCCTGCGTACCAGGGGCCAGCGCGAGGTGCCGGACGATGACGTCCTGTTCGCGGCCCGGCTCGCAGCGGCGCACTCCAGCGTTCCGGAGGGCATCGCCGTCGACGTGCACGTCGCCCGCCGGCGCCACGTGCGCAAGCCGCGTGGCGCTCCGGCAGGAACGGTGCTCGTGAAGAAGGCGAAGACCGTCAGGGTCGTGGCGCCGGGCCGACGATAGCCGCCGGCTGCTGGGCGGCGCATTCCGGGCAGCAGATCGACGCGCGCGGTGAGCTGCTCCGGCCTGCCGATCCATTGCGCATCCGGGACGCGACACGGAATCTTTGGCAGGACTCCAGTGACATCCGTACGAGTCCTCATGCCATGATCACGGCGATTCCTGGGGGAAGCGCCGCTCATGTCTCCGCCTGCACGATCGCACCGCTGGAGTCCACGCAGGGCCCGCCGGATGCGCTGACCATCGACGAACTCGACCGCGCGGCGCACGCCGCCGGCGAAGGCCAGCCGCGGATGTTTTCCGAAATCGACCCCCCGGAATCGCGCGACTGGGGCTGCTTGCGGCCCCCTGGACGTACGCCTCCGAATGGGACACCGGCCCGCGGCGCCCGCAGGACCGGATCCACGCCCGCG
>JAJRXN010000491.1 GCA_024276295.1 Acidobacteriota bacterium | reverse complement strand
GTGGCCGGCGTCCTCGCGCGGGTTCCCGCCGGGGGCGCTGACTGACGCGAGCGGTTCCAGGTCTTCCATACGTACGTCGAGAGCCGGTGGACCGCGCCGGATGACGAGCGGCAGCGGCAGGCCGCGGAGGCGGGCGAACCCTTGGAGCGTCTGCTGCCCCATGATCACGACCGTCGTGATCGAGCCGGTCAGGCGTCCTTCCGGCTCGGCGACCTTGTAGGGGAAGGGCGAGACCGTGAGTACGAGGCCGCCGTCGGCGAGCGGGCGCGCCGCGAGTTCGAAGCGGCCGAGCGTCGCGCGCCGCGTCTCGCCGCTCCGCCCGGCCTCGGCGGCGAGTCGTTCCACGGCGTCGAGAACCGCCGCTCCGACGTGGCCGGCCCGCTCCCACTGCGGATAGCTCCAGATCAGCGGCGTGCCGGGCAGCACGACGAGCGCGAGCGCCGCGAGCGCAGCGACGGCCGCACCGGTGCGTCGCGGGTCGCGGGGGCGTTCGAGCGCGCGTGCGAGCAGGCCGGCCAGCGCTGCGGCGGCGAGCACGGCGAGCGGCGCCAGGGCGGCCTCGACGTAACGGCTGCGGAAGCGCGAGGCGGTCACGATCGCGCCGGTCATGCCGGCGATCCAGACCGCGAGTCCAAGGCCCACCCGGCGCCAGCGGTCGACGCTGCGCGGGGCCGCATCGGCCCGTTCCGGGGCCAGCCCGGCAAGCACCAGCGCCAGGCCGAGCAGCGCGAGCGCCCACGGCCAGAGACCGAACGCCTGGTGATCCGCCAGGGCGAGCAGCGAGGCCTCGAGCGCCTCGATCCGGCTCAGCTCGACCCATGTCTGCTCGTACCCGCCGATCGTGCCGAGCAGCGCGAGCCGCCACCCGATCTGGGCCAGCAGCCCGCCGGCGAGGACGCCCGCACCGGCCAGGGCGCGGCGCCATCCCGGATCCCGGCGACGCCACGGCTCGAGCACGACGATGCCGATCACGGGCGCCAGCAGGCCCGGCTCCTTGAACAGCGGGGCGCACAGGGCGACGAGCAGTCCGGCCACCAGCGGGCCGCGGCCGTCCGCTTCGCGCGCCCGGCTCAGCCAGAGCACGGTCAGTCCCAGCGAGAGGTTGAACAGCGTGTCGGCGTCGCGGGCGATCGCCGGGATCGTCTCCACGCGGAGCGGATGCCAGAGAAAGGCGAACGCGGCGAGGAGGAACGCGGCGGCGGGCAGCCGGCCGCGCGTCGCGGCGAGGCGCCCGAGCACGGCGGCGGCGAGGCCGGCCAGCAGCAGCCGCACGGCGTGGTAGCCGAAGGGGTGCTCGCCGAACGCCGCCCACTCGAGACCCGCGAACGCGACCAGACCCGGCCGGAAGAACCGCGCTCCGGGCCACATGCCTTCGAGGTATTGCTCGCGCCAGAGGACCGTCGGGTCGCCGAGTGCGCGGCGGCCCTGGGCCAGGATCGGCCAGACGTCGGCGCCGGTCGTCAGCGGGAGGGCTAGCACCCAGCCCCAGGCCGCGAGCGTCGCCCCCGCGACGGCGAGTCCCAGCAGCAGCGCGTTGCGCCAGCCGCCCGGGCTCCGGACCACGAGGGGCGCCGCGTCGGTCACGGCTCGCTGACCGCGGCCTCGGCACGCGGCTCGCCGGTGGCGGGATCGATCGGGAACCGGTCGTCGATGCGGATCGCGCGCGCCGCGCCGAGCCGGCCCGCCGCATCGAGCGGCAGGATGCCGAGGAACTGCCCCCAGTTGCCGAGCCAGAGCAGGCGGTGGCCTTCGAGTCCGATCTCGCTGCGCGTGACGTAGGTCCCGGAGGTCGCGGCGACGAAGTCGAT
>JAJRXN010000490.1 GCA_024276295.1 Acidobacteriota bacterium | reverse complement strand
CGGCGGGGCAAGCCCGCTGCGCGTGCGCGTGGGCGTGCGCGTGCAAGGCGGAATCGGCGGGGCAAGCCCGCTGCGCGTGCGCGTGGGCGTGCGCGTGCAAGGCAGAATCGGCGGGGCAAGCCCCGCCGCTACGGGCGCCGATTCTGCATGACGGGGTTCCAAGGCAGAATCGGCGGGGCAAGCCCGCTGCGCGTGCGCGTGGGCGTGCGCGTGCAAGGCAGAATCGGCGGGGCAAGCCCGCTGCGCGTGCGCGTGGGCGTGCGCGTGCAAGGCAGAATCGGCGGGGCAAGCCCCGCCGCTACCGGCGCCGACTTCACGCCGGTATCCCTACTCCCTTCGGACAGACGAGGCGCGATGCGCGCCGGCTCACGATTCTCTCTTTCTCAAGGATACGCGCGCTTTCGGGTCCTGTTCGAAGACGATCCGGCATATCGTCAAGCGTTCCGAAATGCAACGGAAGAACTCCTCTGCGCGGATCCCGAAACGGGCAAGAAGACGTTCTACGACTGCGACGACTCTTGTCTGGACTGCTGCTCGGAGTCCGGAGCAGTGCGGTCGGTTTCGACGCCAACTGCTGTTACCGGCGTCTTGGCCGTCGTCAACGCCCGTCCATGCTCAGTGCCTGGCGAACCAGGCGGCCCGCAGGCGCTCCATCAGCAGGCCGGTTCCGCCGCCGACCAGCGCGAGCAGCAGCATTCCGCCGAGGTGCCACACGAACACGTGGTCGAGTCCGCTCATCCCGCAATGCAGGTGCTGTACGCCGTCGGCGAACAGGCCGGCGCCGAGCCCGCCGAGCAGGCCGGCCCGGGCGGGACGGACCGGATAGGCCCGGACCGCGAGCCACAGCGTGACGACAAGTGCCGGCAGCCCGAGCAGCGCCTCGCTGCGGGCGCAGACGCTCCCGCCGAGAAACGGCATCCCGGCCGGCGGGGTCATCCCCTCGCTGACGAAGTACGTGCCCAGGGCGGAGGCGATCTGGCAGCCGACGGCCAGGATTGCCAGGGCGCCGACCCACGTGCCGGGCATGCTCTGCCCGGGAACCGCCTCGCGGAGCGCCAGCGTCGCCAGCACGAGGCCGAAGAGCACCTGGATCGCCGGCGGGCCCCAGAGCCAGACCATGCCGAGCGTCTGGGCGTCCGCACGCAGACCGAGCAGGCTCGGCGCGGCGATCATGATGCCGACGAACCACACGGCGACGATGATCGCGCGCTGCCACGGGTGGCGCAGCGGTCGCACCGGAGCGTGATCGCGCTCGATCTCCTCGCGAAGGCGCGGGGGCAGCCTGTCCGATCCCTGTCGCGCGCTCATTCGGTTGCCGCTCCTTCGTCCCCCAGGATCTTTCGCATCGCCACGATGCCGCGGTGGGCCCGCACCTTGGCCGCGCCCTCGCTGATGCCGAGCACGCTGCCGATCTCACGGAAGCTCAGTCCGACGACGTGATGCAGCACCAGCGCCTCCCGGTGGTCGTCCGGGACCTGCGCCAGCGCCCGCCGGATCTCGTCGCGGTCGCCGAGCGAGGCGACCTCCGGTGGAACCGGAGCGTCCGGCAGGTCGACGACCGCCGTCGTCTCGTGCCTGGCCCGGCGGGTGCGTGAACGGCGCGACATCAGGAACACGTGCCGGGCGATGGCGTAGGCCCACGGCCGGACCGGTCGGGGCGGCGTGTAGCTGTGGCGGGCCCGGTGAAGCTGGAGGAACGTCTCCTGCAGCAGGTCGTCCGCCAGTGCCGCGTCGCGTGCGAGGCTGCGCAGGTAGCGGCCGAGCTGCGGCGAGAGGACTTCGTACAGCTCCTCGAAGGCCCGGGTGTCGCCGCCCTGGTAGCGCACCATCAGCCCCGTCAGCGCGCTCTCGTCGGTCGGAACGCCGCTCACTCGATCTCCCTTTGCCTGATCGCCGGCGCTGGTCACGTCACGGGCGATCGCGGTCGCGTCTCCCGGATGCCTCCGGGCCTCAGCGGACCCAGCTCCGGTTGTACCCCTCGTCCTCGATCGCTCCGGCGAACCGGCTCGGTCTGAGCGGCTTGAACGTGTCGATCATCACCGCCAGCTCGTCGGTGGTGCGCGTCCCGATCGACGCCTCGTACGTGCCGGGGTGCGGGCCGTGGGGCAGGCCGGTCGGGTGGAGCGTGATCGACCCCGGACCGATTCCCTTGCGGCTCGTGAAGTTGCCCTCGACGTAGTAGAGCACCTCGTCGCAGTCCGGCGCCGAGTGCGGGTAGGGGCAGGGGATCGCCCGCTCGTGGAAGTCGACGGTACGCGGGACGAACGAGCAGACGACGAAACCGCCGCCGACGAACGTCGTGTGCACGGTCGGCGGGAGGTGGACCTGGCCGATCCGCGGCTGGAAGGCCCGGATCGGGAACACGAACGGCCAGACCTGCCCGTCCCAGCCGTGGATCGCGAACAGGTCGTGGGCGTACTCGAAGGCGGTCAGACGGCCGCCGCGCATCGTCACGACGCGACGCGGAGCGTCCAGCGTCGCCGGACCGCCTTCCGGCCACTCCGGGGCGCGGAAGTCGCGGTGCGTGAACGGCGCGTCCATCTTGAGCTGGCCGGCGGGGTTGCGGAAGTTCTGCGGGATGTCGACGTAGCTGCAGCCCTCGATCGTCAGCAT
>JAJRXN010000489.1 GCA_024276295.1 Acidobacteriota bacterium | reverse complement strand
GCGTACCGAGAACTGGGCGAGACCATGCGCGCCGAGTTCGAGCTGGGCTCGGCGAGGTCCTGCGTGCGCCACATCGACGAGGATTCCGGGGAGGCGAGGGAGGTCCGCGCCTGCGACGGGGTTTCTTGAAGGGATCACCTCGGATGACCACCACGACTCCCAGGGCGCTGCCTGTACTCGCGGTCGCCTTCCTGTTTGCAGGCATCGCGGGTGCAGCACTGGCGCCACCGGATGCCGAGGTCAATCCCGCGACCGGGCAGATCGAGGCCGTCGACGAGATGGTGGGCGCCGGCGGCGCCGACATCCGGCACACCGTCGATGGCGGGCCGGGCCAGCCGGACACGAGCATCGTCCTGGCCGACGATCCGGCTCCGGATCTCGATCCCCGGATCGCGATCGGTCCGGACGGCAAGAGCTGGGTCGTCTGGTGGCGCGATGCCGCGATCGATACCGTTCTGCTGCGCTGGCGCGGTCCCGACGGGAGCTGGATGACGGAACTGCCGATCTCCGAACCCGACGAACCGTCGAGGTCTCCGGAGATCGTCCACGACGGGTCGCAGATCTTCGTCATCTGGCTGATCGACGACGGCGAAGGGCAGGACATCGCCGTCCGTTCCGGCAGCGGCCCGTCGCCGTGGCCGAGCCGTACGGTGATTCACCGCACGTACTACACGGGTGATGCCGATCCCGACATCCACTCCTCGGGCGGAAAGCTCTGGGTGACCTGGGTCGAGAGCAGCGACGCGCTCGGCTGGAGCCGGTACGACTACTCCACGTCGACCTGGTCGGCGCCGCGATTCGAACCGCTCGGTGACGGCGGCCGCGATGCCGCCCTCGCACGGATCGCCGAACAGGTGCAGGCCGACTGAACTCGACTCACCCGTTCCGCAGGAAGGACGACCGACGCGCCGGGCAGCACTCCTGCCCGGCGTCGTCGTCTCCGGCCGTCCCGTCTGGCCGGCCGGCGTCCGATCCCGCACTATACTCGGGCGCTTTCCGCAACGACCCGCGACCGACCGAGGCCGAAAAGTGACCCTTCCCGCCGCCCGCCGCCTGCGCCTCCGTTCCGCCCCGCTGCCCGTTCTCCTGGTCTTCCTGCTGGCCTTCGCGGTGGCCCCGTCGACGGCCGCCGGCGAGGACTGGATCCGGCTCGACGAGATCGAACCCGGGATGCGGGGGACGATCCGGACCGTCCTGCAGGGTCGGAAACTCGTCGAGATCGAGGTCGAACTCCTCGGAGTGCTCGACGACGGGATCGGTCCGGGAACTCCGATGATCCTCGGTCGCTTCGTCGACGAACTCGGCACCTGGACCGGCGTCGCGGCCGGGATGTCGGGCAGCCCGGTCTACGTCGACGGCCGCCTGCTCGGCGCCCTGAGCTACGCGATCGGCGCGTTCAGCAAGGAGCCGATCTGCGGCATCACGCCGATCCGTGAGATGAAGGCGCTCGAACGCCTCCCGGCCGGCGGGCCGCCGGGCGCCTCGCGCCTGGCGCCGGCGCCGCTGGCGCTCGTCGGCCAGGGGTTCCCGCCGGAGACGCTCTCGATGCTCGAGGACCTGCTCGCCGAACGGGGCGTCGCGGCGACGATCGACAGCATCCCGCTTGCGGCGGGCGAGCTGGCCGGCGAAGGGGCCGCTCCGCCGTCGATGGAGCCGGGCGAGCCGGTGGCGGCGCTGCTGGTCTGGGGCGACATCGTTCTCGGCGCGACCGGCACGATCACGTGGCGCGAAGGCGATTCTCTGCTGGCCTTCGGGCACCCGTTCCTCGGCTTCGGACGCACGGCGCTGCAGATGGCGCCGGCTGAGATCCTGTGGACGGTTCCCTCGGCGTTCAACTCGTTCAAGATCGCGCGCATCGGCAAGCCGGTCGGCGTCGTCTAACAGGACCGCCTGACCGCGATCGCCGGCCGGCTCGGCGTCGTTCCACCGGGAATCCCGATGACCATCCGGGTCGACCGGCCCGGCCGCGATCGTGTCGAGCGCAGCGTCTTCATCGCACGGGACGAGATGCTCTCGCCGATCCTCGGCGGCGTCGCGCTGTCGGGCACGGTGTCCCGGCAGATCGCCGCGGAACGCGACGAGGCGCTGCACATGCGACTCGTCGTCGAACTCGAGGAAGGTCATGACCTCGCAACGGAGCTGGCGGCTCCCGGCCCGGATGCGGCGCAGAAGCTGTTCGCCGACGAACTCGACCGGCTCGTCTCGCGCGTGACGCTGGCGCCGTTCGCGTTGCCGCGGATCACGTCGATCGAGGCGCATGTCGAGAGCCTCGATCGCGCGGGAGGGCTCGAGATCGTGCGCGCGATGCCCGATCGGCTCGTGGCACGCCCCGGAGGCACGATCGGCGTCACGGTCGACCTCGAGGGCCCGCGGGATCTCAGACGCCGGGCCGTTCTCTCCGTCGAGGTCCCGCGGGATGCGCGCCCCGGTCGCTACCTGTTGTTCGTCGGCTCGTCACGGGCCGTCGACGGCAAGTTCGGCAACCTCGACGAGGCGGTCCGCCGGACCGCGACCGATGCGGCGACGTATCTCGACGCGATCGCGCGCCGCGCGTCGAACGCGGTGCTCGAGGCGCGGCTGGCCCTGCCGGCCGAGGGAATCGTCGCCCGCGGAGGGCTGTTTCCCGCCCTTCCCACCACGGCGCACCTGCTGATGCGGTCCCGCCCGGGTGGCGAGAAGCGGATGTTCCGCGCGCGCTTCCTCGCCGTGTCGAGCGCCCGGGAGGATCTGCGCCGCCCGATCGAGAAGGTGGTGGTGGTTCCTGTCCGCATCGCCGACCGCCATTCCCGCGACGAGAACGCGAGGACCCTGGAGACCGAACCGTGAACGCAGAGTCATCACTGGTGCGAAGTGGTTCCCGCTGGGGCGCGGCGCTCGCATTCGTCGCCGTCCTGCTCGCCGGCGGATCGTGGCCGGCGGATGCCGGCTCGACCGAGCGATGGGAGCGTTCCGGGGCTACGTTCCGGACGGGGACGTTCGAGGGGCTGGCCCTCGCGCCGGACGGCCGTCTCGTCGTCGGGCCGGCGCGGAAGACGCTCGCGCGTCCCGAGGTGGCGGTGATCTGGGACGTCGCACTCGATGCGGCCCACGTCTACGCCGCCACGGGGGAGTCGGCCGGGCTGCTCGTCGTGCTACGTGACGGCGGTGCCGAGCCGTTCCCGATCGCCCTCGGCGACCGGCCGGAGGTGATGGCGCTCGCCCTCGACCACGAAGGCACGCTCTGGGCGGCGACCGGGCCGCGGGGAGTCCTCTGGCGCGTCGACGTCGCCGCACGCAGCGCCACCGAAGTCGCGCGGCTCGAGGCGCAGTACGTCTGGGATCTGGTGGTCGGCTCCCGCGGCGCCCTGTGGGTCGCGACCGGAATGCCCGGGACGATCGTGCGCGTCGACCCCGCGGACGGATCGACGGACGTCGTCTGGACGAGCAGCGAGCCGCATGTGCGATGCCTGACCCTCGCCGCCGACGGCACGCTCTACGCCGGGACCGCCGGGTCGGGGCTGGTCTTCGCGATCCGCGACGGCCGCGGGTTCGTTCTCCACGACTCGCTGCGGGCGGAAACGGCGGCGATCGCGCTGGCCGACGATGGTGCGCTGTGGGCGGCGTTCGCCGGCAAGCCGGGCGGCGCGGAGGCCGGCGGGACCGGCGAGCCACCCCGTCGCAAGGAAGAGAAAGCCGGCTTCTCCGAGTCGGTGACGGTCCGCGCCCGGGCCGAAGGAGAGAAGGGCGAGGGCAAGCAGGGCAAGGACGCGTCCGAAGTAAAGACCGCGGGGCGCCTGCCCGCGGGCGGCGGCGCGGTCGTGCGGATCCGGCTCGACAGTGGCGAGGTCGAGGAGATCTGGTCGGACCGCAAGACGACGCCGATGGCTCTCGTGCCGGCAGGTCAGGGTCGCATGTTCGTCGCTACGGCCGGTCCGGCGCGCGTGCTCTGGCTGGCTCCCGGCGCCGGCGAGGGCTGGCTCGTCGAACTGCCGGAAACCAGGGCCGTGTCGGCACTGGCGGACGCCGACGGAACGATCGTGCTCGGGACGAGCGACCCGGCCGGTCTGGTCCTGCTTGGTCCGGCGGGTCCCGGCGGCGAGCCGGCGCGGTGGACGTCCGACGTGCTCGACACGAAGACGCCGACACGGTTCGGCATCGTACGGGCGATCACGCCGGAACGCGCCGCCGGCACCCTGCGCGTGCTCGTGCGGGCCGGCAACACGTCGGAGCCGGACGACGGCTGGACATCCTGGATTCCCGTCGTCGGAGCAGCCGGTCCGCCGTCACGAGGCGGAGGCCGGGCCGACGTGCCGCGCGCACGCTTTCTGCAGGTGCGACTCGAAGCGGATCCGGGGCGGTCGGACCTGTCGGTCGACCGGGTCGAGGTGTTCTATCGCCCGGCGAACCGGGCGCCGCGGATCACCGAGGTCTCCGTGCAGCCGCCGGGCGTCGCGTGGCGTCCGGTTCCGCCGTCCGACGTGACCAGCGGAGCGCGCCCGGTCGTCGGGCTCCCGCAGCCACCGGAAAGCGCCCGTGCCGCCAGCCGCAACGGCAAGAAGGGCTGGCGGCCGAAGAAGGCGTTCGAGGTCGGGGCGCGGACCATCACCTGGTCTGCGGAGGATCCGGACGGCGACCCGCTCGTCTTCCGCGTCGAGTACTGCCTCGACACCGGGGCGCCGTGCGGTGCCTGGCATCCGCTGGCCGAGGATCTCGACCGGACGTTCCACAGCTTCGACCAGCGGGCGTTGCCCGACGGCGTCTACCGCTTCCGGATCGTCGCGACGGACGCCCGCGGCAACGCCCTCGGCGAGGCGGCGAACGATTCGCGGGTCTCCGGACCGGTCCTCGTCGACAACACGCCCCCGACGATCGCCGAACTGTCGGCCCGGCGGGTCGCCGAGGGGCAGCTCCAAGTGACGTTCCGTGCGCACGACGGCGACGGGCGGCTCGCACGCGCGGAGATCGCGGCCGATCCCGGCACGTGGCGCGCCCTCGTCTCGGACGACGGCGTGATCGACGGGCCCGTGGAGACGTTCTCCGTCCTCGTCGGGGCGGCGGAGCCCGAAGGACCGGTCCTGGTCCGCGTCGTCGACGCTTCGGGGAACACGGCGACCGCACGCGTCACGCCGTCGGGGCCGGAAACCGGACGATGATCCGTCCGCTGGCCGTCGCGGCGGGAGGATGCGTCGGTGCGTTGCTGCGCTGGGCCGTGGCCGGAGCGGTTCACCGTCTGACGGCCGAGGCGGCGTTTCCCTGGGGGACGTTCGCGGTCAATGCCGCCGGCTGCCTGGCGATCGGGTTCCTCGCCGAACTGACCGAACTGCGCGGGGGGCTCGGCGGACCGACGCGGCTGTTCCTGTTCGTCGGTCTGCTCGGCGGGTTCACGACGTTCTCGACGTTCGGCTACGAGACCCTGGCGCTCTTCCGCGAGGGCTCGACCGGTCTGGCCGCCGCCAATGCCGCGGGACAGTTCGGCACGGGACTGCTGGCGGTCTGGGTCGGGATCGTGCTGGCGCGGAGTATCGTCTGAGAGCCTGGCGGAGATGACATGAAGATCGAGAGTGAAGCGACGCTGCTGCGGATCTTCCTCGGCGAGAGCGATCGCCACGAGGGGATGGCCCTCTATCGCTGGATCGTGCGCCGGGCCCGCCGCGAGGGACTTGCCGGCGCGACCGTGCTGCGCGGCATCGAGGGGTTCGGGGCCCACAGCCGGCTGCACACCGCCAGCATTCTGCGACTCTCGGAAGATCTGCCGATCGTCGTCGAGATCGTCGACAGCACCGAGAAGATCGAACGCTTCCTCGCCTCGCTCGACGACGTGATCCACGAAGGGCTGGCCACCCTCGAGCGCGCCCACGTCAGGATCTACCGGGCCCAGGCGGAACCGGGAGACGACCGCGGCGACAGGAGTCCCTGAAAACTCAGCGGCGGCGGACGCCGCCCCGGACGATCTCCACGCGCCCGCCCTCGATCAGTCTGCGTCCTTCGTCACTGTCCGTCGTGATGAAACGCAGCACTCTCGAGCCGAGGCGCGCCTCGATGGGCAGCAGCCGGCCCGAAGCGAGCTGGACTGCACGATAGGTCACCACGCCCGGTGGCGGATCCGCCGCCCGGCGGACACCGCTCCCCGGTCGCGTCCCGGGATCCGTCATGTTTCCGACCTCCTCCTGCTTGCACTTCCCCGGGGCCGCGGTCACTGTACCGCCATCGGCACCGCGAGGGAAGCGATCGCTCAGCGGGAGGCGGGCGTCCACGCCAGGCGCGCCGCGGCGCAGGCCAGGCGGGCCGCTCCGCGCACGGTCGCCTCCGGTTCCCGGCGTCCCGTGATGGTGATTCCCGGCATGTTGCGGACGAGAGCGAGCATGTGCGGGGATCGGGACATCCCGCCTCCCACGCGCATCGACGCGTCGTGCGATTCCCGCAGGCGCCCGACGGCCGCCGCGATCCGCTCCACGTAACCGGCGACCGCGCCTGCGCCGAGGGCGATGTCGCGGGCGATCGCGCAGCCCGCCTGGTCGCCATCGTCTTCCTGCGGGAAGTCCGCCGGCCGGGCCACCGGGAGTTCATCGAGCACCAGCAACGGCCGGGGCTGTCCGCTGGAGGTCCAGAGCGGCGTGCGACGCGCATCCGGCACCTTCGGAGTGCGCGGGCGGCGCGCCCGCATCGCGAACGCCGCCGTGCCGAGATTGAGCGCGAGGTGCTGTGCGGAAGGTCCTGCCAGGCCGATGTACGCCGCCGGCTGGTCTCCGATCAGGACCTCGAGCGGAACGCGCTCCGGCGCACCCGGCCACGCGAGCGCGCCGCGGCTGGCGACGGTCGGCAGCAGGCTGGGCAGGTTCTCCTCCCGCAGTCCGAACGCCGCGAGCATCACGGGCGACCAGGCGGTCTGCCCGACGTCGAGCAGGAACATCCGGTTGGCGAGCGTCGGGTCGACGTTCGGGAGCGCCCCGGTCAGTGCCGCGGCGACGAACGATCCGAGCGGAACGAGCTGCAGCCGGTCATCGATGGGACGCGATCCGAGCGTCGCGAGCCCCTTGAGCGCGGTCCAGGCCGGATCGAGCGGCAGGCCGGTGATCCGCTCGAACTCCTCCCGCCGCGGCTCGAGGCGACGCACGATGTCCGCGCCGCGCCGGTCGCGCCACGACACGGCCGCGGTGGCCGGGCGTCCCTGCTCGAGCCACAGCCCGGTCGATCGCTGACTCGCGATCGCGGCGGCGTGTGGCCGGGGTTCCGGTGCGTCTTCCGCGAGCCGGTCGACCAGTTCCCGCACCTGTCCGACGACGGCGTCGGCGTCGTGCTCGACGGCATCCCCCGCTTCGGTCCGCGGCGTCGCGGCGCGCGCGATCGCGATGATCCGTCCGCCTGGGGCGACGAGCGCGGCCTTGGTCGACGAGGATCCGAGGTCGATCACGAGAACCCTCGGTTCGTCGGGAGACGGGCCTGTCCGTGTGGCCGGCGGGGGGTCGAGCCGTCCGGCCAGGAACGGATAGTCGTCGACGAACACCCGTTCGCAGCCGAGCTGAAGGAGTCTGCGGCAGGTCTGCACGTCGGGCGCCACGTATGCCCAGACGGCAAGCCCCGCGCTCCGTGCGCGTTCGACGAGCCGGCGGTCGACTCGTCGCCGGTTGGCGACGACGACGCCGGCGGTCACCTCGGCGGCGAGGGCGACGGGATCGCGCCGGTCCCGAGAGCGGAACACGAGGCCGGTGGGAAGGCTCGCGGCCCGGGCGCGGACCGCCGCGAGAACGGCGGGATCCTCGCTGGTGACGATCACGTCCTGCGGGCTGTCCGCCCGGACCAGGGCGTCGACCGCGCGCTTCGCGATCTCGTCCGCCGGGATGCCGGCCGTCGGCTTGAGTTCGAGATCGAGCGCCGAGCGCCCGACGATCAGCGCGAGCGCTTCGTCGAGCAGCAGCAGCCGTGCCTGCCGGCCGTCGCCGCGCTCGAGGGCGAGCAGTTCGCGTGCAGCCAGCCGCTCGACCGGCACGTCGCAGTCCGTCACGCGCCCGGGGGTCGGATCGTGCAGCACCACCATCAGGCCGTCGGCCGTCGGCCGGGCGTCGATCTCGATCATCGGAGCCCCGGCGTCGCGTGCGGCGATCAGGCCGTCTGCCGAAAGCTCGGGCCAGCGGGCCGGAACGCCGCGATGGGCGATCAGCCGCGCGCCGGTCGCGCTCTCTCCGGACGGCGGCGCGAGGCGGGGCGTCGGTGCGGGCGACATCGTCAGCTCCTCGCGGCCACGGCGCGGTCGATCTCGCCCCACACGGCGGCACGCTCCCTCATCCAGCGGTCGTGCTCGCGCTCGATTCTCGCGGAGCCGAACTCGAGATGGACCGCCATCAGCCCCAGCGCGTTGCGGGCGATCCGTCGTTCGTCGTCCCGGTCGGCGGCGAGTTCCGGCAGCCTCCAGCGCAGCAGCAGATCCGACAGCGTCCGCACGCCCTCTTCCCGCACGGCCCAGTCGACCTCGCAGGTCAGCGGGACCGGCCCCGCGCCGAGCGGGTCCGGCCGCCCGTCGCCGAGCACGGATTCCGCCAGCGACCCGTAGCGCCCGACGAGCCAGCGCGCCTGCTCCGGAGCGAGCCCGCGGGCGGACAGCCGCGCTGCGAGCCCCGCGGCCGTGGCGACATCGCCGCCCGGCAGGTGCGGCGGGAACGGTCGCGAAGGACCGCGCGGACCGCCGATGCGGCGCGCGACGGTCCGCGCGGCATCGCGCCCCATCACCCGGTGCAGCGTCAGCTTGCCGCCGACGACCGAGACGAACGGGATGCCTTCGAGGTTCTCGACGACATACCGCGCGGCCCGGGAGAGCGCGTTGGTCGGGCCGGCGCTCTCGGCGAGGGGGCGCAGCCCTGCCCAGGCGGCGCGCGGCCGGTCGCCCGCGCCGGGAAGCGCGTCGTCGAGCAGTTCCTCGAGGTAGGCGATCTCGTCGGCGTCGGGATGGACGGTGTCGGGATCACTCTCGTCGGCGATGTCGGTCGTGCCCGCGATCATCCCCGTGGTCGTCGGAACGAGGAACCCGACGCGACCATCACGCGGATGAGGGACGAGCACGGCGGCGTCGATCGCGTGCGGGAGGGCCAGATGGCTGCCACGACTCGGGCGGACCAGCGAGCGTCCGTGTCCCACGTCGTAGCGATGACGCGTGCGATCGACCCAGGGACCGGTGGCGTTGACCACGGCGCGCACCGTCACGCGCGCCGTCTGGCCACTGAGGAGGTCGCGCAGTTCGGCCCGCGCGCCGCCCTCGGCCGCGACGATCGTCATCAGCTCGCAGCGCGTCGCGATGCGCGCGCCGGCGTCACGGGCGGCCAGGGCGGTGACGATCGTCAGCCGGCGGTCGTCGGTCACGCCGTCGTAGAACACGCGGACCCGCGGCTCGTCGCCGAGCCTGATTCCGGGAACGAGGGTCTCGGCCTGATCGCGCGTGATCATCCGGGCCGGGGGCCAGCCCCGGCGTCCGGCGAGCAGGTCGTACGCGCGGACGCCGAGCGGCGCGAACGCCCGCCAATGCCAGGGCTCACCGCGGTGGAGCGGCAGCAGCATCGGCGTCGGGCGCACGAGGTGCGGCGCGAGCCGGGCCAGCGCCCGCCGCTCGGCCAGGGCCTGCCGGACGAGGCGCAGTTCCCCCTGGGCCAGGTAGCGCAGTCCGCCGTGGACCAGTCGCGACGACCGGCTCGACGTGCCCCATGCCAGATCCCGCGGCTCGACGAGAAGCACGGAACAGCCCCGCAGGGCGAGGGCATGGGCCGTCGCAACGCCGGTGATGCCTCCACCGAGAATCAGCACGTCGACGCGGCCGCCGTCGATTCGTTCGAGGTCCATCGGGGTCAACTTAGCTCGGATCCCCGTGGAAAGGCGATCAGGGAGGCGAAGTCGTGGCGAGGGGCTGGCGAAAACCTGCGCCGCGCATGTCCAGAATCCCGGACCGCGTTCAAGATATTGGACGAAAAGGTTCCGCTCCCTCCCGATTCCTGTTGGAAGTCCCTTGCTGTCAACATGTTGAGCCGTCCTTCCTCATGGCACGGATCTGGCTAGGTCCTCGCTCGACATGGGGAGGCCGTCTGACATCCATCCGGTTCGTCGGAAGGGCTTCGGATCGCGCGGCAGCGAGGGCGTTGCCGAGGGACGGGCGGATTTCTGCCCGGCCCCGCTCCATGTCGGCGTGACATGTGGGCTCGACGGGCCTCATGCGACCCGGGTTGCATGAGGCCGGCGCGCCAAAGGCTGGCAGGAGGCCGGCACAGGAAGGTCAAGCCAGGAGACCGACGGAAGCGGGGCACAGGGTTGCCGCCGACTCGAGTCGTTTCGGTCCCGGGCTTTGCACTCGGAGGAAGCATGAGGAAGACAGGGGTATTGCTGATCATCATGCTGCTGCTCATTCCGACCGTGGTCCTGGCGCAGACGCAGACCACCGGCCGGGTGATCGGCAAGGTCGTCGACGAGAGCGGCGCGCCGGTCGAGGGCGCCCTCGTGACGATCGAGGGAACCGGTCTGCCGGGCCAGCGGCAGACGAACACCGACGCGGCCGGTGAGTTCATCTTCGGCCTGGTCCCGGTCGGTGACTACATCGTCACGGTGACGGCGCCGGGCAAGTCGCCGGTCCAGGCGTCGTTCCCGCTGCAGCTCGGCCAGACGGTACCTCTGGACATCACGCTGAAGACCGGAGCGGAAGTCACCGAGGAGATCACGGTCACGTCGGTCCCGGCCAAGATGGCGACGACGGCCCAGGCGGCGAACTTCGGCGTCGACACGCTGGTCGAGGAACTGCCGATCCAGAACCGTACGATCGAGGCCGTGGCGTTCAACGCGCCGAACATGGCGCCGGGGCCCAACGCCACGCCGCGCATCTCGGGCGCTCCGGCGTTCGACACGCTGGTGCTGCTCGACGGCTCGGAGGTTTCCGATCCGTTCTTCGGCGGCGCGCCGGTGCTCTACATCGAGGACGCGGTCAAGGACATCGAGGTGCTCACCTCGGGCGTCAGTGCGCGCTACGGCCGGTTCGCCGGCGGGATCATGAACGCGATCACCAAGTCGGGCGGCAACGAGTTCCACGCCACGCTGCGACTCGAGTACGACAACGAGAAGTACAACGCCGTGACTCCGTGGCGGGAAGACCGCACCAACGATCTCAACTGGCGCGCGATGGGAACCGTCGGCGGCTACATCCTCAAGGACCGGCTGTGGTTCTTCCTCGCCGGGTTCTATGAGCCGTCCACGACGACCACGACGACCGCACTGAACAACGATTCGTTCAGTACGTCCTCCGACGAGGACCGCGCCCAGTACAAGCTCCGCGGGGCGATCACGCCGGAGCACATCGTCGACGCGAACTTCCTCGACTTCGACCGGACGATCTCCAACCGTGCCGGCCTTCCTGCGGGCGACGCCCAGGCGCTCGGCAACCGGCTCGATCCGCGACAGATCCTGACGTTCAGCTACCAGGGCGTGCTGAGCCCGAACCTGTTCCTGGACGTCCAGTACACGGACAAGGAGGTCTCGATCGCCTCCGGCGGCTCGCCGGACAAGCCGTCGCCGGTGATCGAACTGCGCCAGTTCAGGGTCTACAACAACCACTGGTGGGACATCACCGACCCGAGCATCCGCAACAACGAGACGTTCAGCGCCAACATGACCTACACGTTCGACGCCGGTCGATGGGGCTTCCACACGCTCGAAGGCGGAATCCAGACGGTCGACTCGACGATCGGCGGCGACAACCGCCAGTCGGCGACCGGCTACAACATGTTGATCTTCGATGCGGCAGGTACCGGGACGCTCGGGGACACCAACGACTTCATCATCCGAGATGGCGGCATTCCCGTCAGTTTCAACGGCGAGACCCGCTACAATCTCAACGCCACGAGCACGGGCATCTTTTCGATGATGTGGCAGGCTCTTGAACTCGGCGCCGATGCGCTGACCGAGTACAAGGCGGCCTACATCCAGGACACCTGGGAACTCGGCAAGTGGCGCTTCGACATCGGCCTGCGCTGGGAGGACTACAGCGGAAGCGGGCCGCTGGACATCCAGACGGTCGACTTCTCCGAGGTCTCGCCGCGACTCGGCATCACCTACAACCTGACGCCGAACTGGCAGCTCCAGGCGAGCTGGGGCCGCTACCTGGCGCGGTTCAACGACAACTACGCGGGCGAAGTGGCCGGCGTCTCGGCAGCACCGCGGATCGTGTACTTCGGATACGCGGGACCGGACGCGAACAACATCTCGGCTGCGGAACTGGACACGTTCATCCGGGATCCCCTGAACTGGGCCTTCATCGTCGACTACGTGAGTCCGGAGTTCCCGACCGTGATCTCCGCGCCGGGCCTCACCAGCTCGTCGGCCTACGATCTCAACCTGTCGGTCAAGCACGCCCTGCCGAACAACACGGGCGTGTTCGAGATCCGCTACACGCATCGCAACTTCAAGGACCTCGTCGACGACTTCGTCGGAGGGCCGTACCAGAACCTCGTCACCGTGACGCCGATCGCGACCGATCTGGATCAGACGGTGTGGGACAACGCGCCGGGTGCAAAGCGGACCTACGACGCGATCACGATCACGTGGGACTACCGTCCGGGAGCCCGCTGGAACGTCGGCGGCAACTACACCTGGTCGCAGCTCGTCGGCAACTATGAGGGTGAGGGGCGGAACACGCCGGCAAGCGGAACATCGATCGGAAACTATCCGACGGTGGTGCCGGACAACGTCGCCCATCCGATCGGCAAGCTGAACGGTGACATCACGCACCGCATCCGCGCCTGGGGCAACTACCGCTTCGACTTCGATCGCTGGGGAACGCTGAGCATCGGCGGGCTGTTCCGCTTATCCTCGGGGACACCGTGGGCGCGCACCGGGTCGGTCAACCCTTGGGTTGATGATCCAGCGGCCGTGAACGACCAGCAGTACGAATTCGACTACTTCTTCGAGCCGCGGGGCGCGAACCGCTTCCCGTCGGTCTGGGCCCTC
>JAJRXN010000488.1 GCA_024276295.1 Acidobacteriota bacterium | reverse complement strand
CTCGCGACGCTGCTGCTCCAGCTCGTCCTCGGCGCGCTCTACCGGCACGCCGGCGTCGGGCTCGCGTACCACATGTCCTGGGCCGGTGTCGTGGCGATGCTGGCGGGCATGGCCGGGCTGCGGGCGTGGGGTCTCTACGGGCTCGGCGGACAGGACGGCGCGGTCGTGCTGCGCCGCTTCGGACTCGGCCTTCTGGTGCTGGTCGGCGTCCAGGTCGTGCTCGGCATCGCCGCGCTGGGGGCGATCCTCACGCGCGGGGGGCAGGGCGAACCGCCTCCGATCGAGGTCGCGCTGGCGACGGCGCATCAGGCGACGGGGGCGCTGCTGCTCGCGGCGGCGACGGCGCTCGCGCTCTGGCTCAGGCGGCTGACCGAGCCCGGGACACCGGAGGCTCCCGAGCCGGATGCCGCATAGCGGCATGCCGACGGGTCCCGTGGAGAGGACCAACAAGCTTCGCTACACGCTGGCCGGATCCGCGGCGAAGCGGGCGATCATCTCCAGCAGCTCCTGGGCCCGGATCGGCTTCGACAGGTAGTCGTCCATGCCGGCCGCCAGGCAGCGCTCGCGGTCGCCGGTCAGCGCGAGGGCCGTCAGCGCGATCACCGGCGTGCGTGGCGCACCGTGTTCGCGCTCCCACGCGCGGATCGCCCGCACCGCGTCCAAGCCGTCGACCTCCGGCATCTCGACATCCATCAGCACGATGTCGTACGAGCCCTGTCGGAACTTCTCGAGCGCCTGACGTCCGTTCTCGACCGAGGTCACTTCGTGCCCGGCGCGTGCGAGCAGCCGTTCGACGAGCAGCCGGTTGACCTGGTTGTCCTCGGCGAGCAGCACCGACAGGCCGTGGGCCGATTCCGGCAGCGGGATCACCACGTGGGGTGCGGTCGCCTGGATCGACGAAGTGCGGCCGGATGCCTTGAGCACCGTGCGGGCCAGCTCCTTGGCCCGGAACGGCAGCGGGATGCGGGCCGTCACTCCCAGCAGCCGCTCGCGGTCCCGCGCGGCGACGCGCCCGCGGGGGTAGAGCAGGACGCGCCCCGTGCGGGGGCCGCCGGAGAGCACCCGGACCGCGCGCTGGAGCGCCTCGAACCGCCGGTCGTCCGGCGTGTCCGCGATCAGCAGGACGTCGAGCGGTTCGCGCGGTGCCTCCGTCACGGCATCGGTCGATGCCCATGACTCGACGGCGGCTCCCAGCTCGCCGAGCGCGGAGATCATCGCACCGCGCGAGGCGGCGTGCGGTTCGAGCACGCCGACGCGCAGGCCGTCGAGACGCGGGATGCGCGGCGGGACGCCCTGTTCGAGCGGCGCGCGGCGCGTCGGCAGCTCGACCGTGAAGACGCTCCCGCGTCCCGGCTCGCTCTCGACCGTCAGGCTGCCGCCCATCGCCTCGACCAGCCGGGCGCTGATCGCGAGGCCGAGCCCGGTCCCGGCCGCGCGGACTCGCTGGCCGTCGCTCGTCACCTGCGTGAACGGGTCGAAGATCGTGCGCTGCTGTTCGGGAGAGATCCCCGGGCCAGTGTCCGCCACGGCGATCGTCAGCACTGCGTCGCCGACTCCGATCGTGGTGACCGTTGCGCGGACGATCACCTCCCCGCGTTCGGTGAACTTGATCGCGTTGCCGACCAGGTTGAGCAGCACCTGGCGCACCCGTGCGGGATCGCCCGCGAGCATCAGCCCCTCGCAGGGGGAGACCTCGAGCACCAGCCGCAGGTCCTTGCCGTGGGCCTGCACGGCCAGAAGCTGGACGGCATCCTCGAGCAGACGCGGCAGCTCGATCACGCCCTTTTCGAGCGTCAGCTTGCCCGCCTCGATCTTCGAGAAGTCCAGCACGTCGTTGATCACCTGCAGCAGCGCCTGGCCCGAGCCCGCGATCAGTTCGGCGTACTGCCGCTGCTCGGTGTCGAGCTTCGTGTCGAGCAGCAGGTCGGCCATCCCGATCACGGCGTTCATCGGCGTGCGGATCTCGTGGCTCATGCTGGCCAGGAAGGCCGACTTGGCCCGCGAGGCCTCGAGGGCGCGTTCGCGGGCCTGCTCGAGTTCGCGCATCGACTGCAGCAGGTCGGTGATGTCCTGCCCGTAGAGCGTGACGAGCGGCTCGTCGGCGACCGGGACGACGAGGAAGCGGAAGACCTTCCCGCCGACCGGGACCTCGAGCTGCTCGGTCCGACCTTCGGCCGCCGCCGCGTCGATCGCCGAGCGGATCACCTCCGGCAGCCTGCCGCCGGGACCGACGGCCCACAGGTCGAGGAGCCGCGAGGAGGCCCCGTTCGCGAACACCAGCGAGCCGTCGAAGGTCGCGCGCATCACCGGGTGCGGATTCTCGAGCGGCAGCCGGGCGGTCGAGCGCTCGCGCGCCTCGGCGCGGTGGCGGTCGGCGGTCTCACGTGCCCGGGCCAGCAGGTCGGCCGTCGCGTGCGCGAAGAGCTGCTCGTCGGCGGTGAACACACGGCCCGCGGGAAGGTCCTCGTACCGCAGGATGCCGGTGAGCTGTCCACGGGTCCGGATCGGGACGTCGAGCAGGCTGCAGCGCGGTCCGAGCGTCAGGCCCGACACGGCGGGGCCGCCCGGTGGCGGCGTGGAACTCGTG
>JAJRXN010000487.1 GCA_024276295.1 Acidobacteriota bacterium | reverse complement strand
GTGTTACTAACTTGTTTGCCAGGTTCTTCTCTTCTGGTACGAAACGAGGACCGATCATGGAGTTCCGCGAGATCATCCGGAGGCACCGCGAGAAGGCCGGCTGGACCAAGCGGAAGCTTGCGGAGCTGGTCGGAGTCACCCAGCCGTACATCGTCCAGATCGAGAATGACGGCAAGGTACCATCCGATGCCGTCGTCCAGCGACTGGCCGACTGCCTCGGGCTCGACCGGCGCGAGCTGCTGTTCGCCGCCTACCGCGCACGGATCCCCCGGGGAGGCGCGGCCCGGACCGGCCGGATGGTCGACGACCTGCTCCCGAGCCACGACTACGACCAGCCGTTCGTTCCCGCCCGCGGGAGCCACCTCGAATCGCCCGATTTCATCGTGCGCGACCTCGGGACGTCGGTCGGTGGCGGCTTCCAGGTCTCGCTGGTCGAGACCAAGACCGAAAACGCCGTGCTCTCGGAACATCGACACCGCGCGACGGTGACGATGGTCGTCGTCGAGGGGGAGTTCGACGTGGATCTGCCGGATGGTCGCGTGACGCTCGACCCGAAGCGCCAGGCGGCGGTGACGATTCCTGCCGGCACGATGCATGCCGTCGAGGCGCGCGGGCTCGGCAAGTTCATCACGATCAGTCTCGAGGCGGATCGTCCGATGCGTCGTGCCGGCGACGCGGCCGAAACTCCAGCGCGGCCGAGTTGATGCAGTAGCGCAGACCGGTCGGCTCGGGGCCGTCCTCGAACACGTGGCCGAGATGTCCGCCACACCGCGCGCAGTGAACCTCGGTGCGTACGGTGAACCACGAACGATCCGGCTCGGTCTCCACCGCACGCTCGTCGATCGGCTCGAAGTAGCTCGGCCAGCCCGTCCCTGAATCGAACTTCGTCCGCGCGTCGAACAGCGGCTGGCCGCACCCGGCGCAGACATAGACGCCGTCACGGTGCTCCTTCCACAGCGTTCCGGAAAACGCGCGTTCGGTGCCTCGCCGGCGCAGGATGCGGTACTGCTCGGGAGTCAGGCGGGCGCGCCATTCCGCGTCGGTCAGCACGAGCTTCTCGCCCTGGTCGTCCTGCATCGGTCCGGTCCTCTCGGCGGCAGGCCCCGCCGGCCCGGCGCCGCAGGCGGCCAGTGCCAGGGCCGCCATCAGCGCCGCGCCGGCCAAGGCGCCTGCCATCGTCCATCGGATCATCGTTCACCTCGCCGGGCACCGGGTGCTCTGGCGGCTCCTGCCGGTGCGGCCCAGACCAGCGCCAGCAACTGCCGGCCCGCGGGGCCCTCGCTCCGCTCCGCCTCGAAGGCGGCCATCTGCCGTCCCGCCGCGAGTCGTACCGGCAGCAGCTTCCCGCCGGCGGCGATCCCCTCGGGAAGGGGGACCGTGGTGGCGCGCCGGCCAGCGAGCGGAAAGTCCTCCGGTGACCCCGGCATGCCGCGAACTGCCGCCAGAACGCCTCCGCGGGCTCCGAAGAGCAGGTCCAGCCGGCCGTCACCGTCCAGATCGACCTCGTACAGAACGCCCGACGCTCCGGCGCGCCGAATCGAGGATGTCCAGCCCAGCGGGCGGGGAAGCCGTCCGGCCCGGAGCTGCGCACCGTCGAACAGCAGCAGCTCGGCATGCGGGCGCAGCCGCCCCGACGTGCCGTAGACGACGACGTCCTCGATCCCGTCGCCGTCGAGGTCGCCTCGCGGTGCGAAGCGGACGGTCGTCCAGACCGCAAATGGCGTCCGGGCCGTTCCGAGCACGCTGGTGCCGCGTGCGGTCGGATCACACGCCAGCGGGGCGAGCAGGAGCGACCACTCGCCGAGCACCGAGACGCGCTCGGCCGGCAGCGCGATGGCGAGCAGCAGCGGGCCATCGGCTCCCGGCAGGGTGCGGTACCCGGCGGCCCGCATCGGCTCGTCCGTCCGGATCCATGCCCGGCAGTTCGTCACGCTGCCGTCGTCCGCGAACCGGACGCGTGTCACGGCGATCCGCGAGCCGGCGAGCGTGGCCGGAGCGAGCCAGCGCTCGCGTGGCTCGAACGAAGCGGTCGCGTCGAGTTTCGGCCCGAGGATCGTCAGCGTGGGTCCGTTCCGGCTGAGCAGCGTGTTGCGTGGCAGCAGCGCGATGCCGGTCGGAACGAACCGGCCCCCGACACGGCGGAGCGCCGCCAGCCCACGCGGCGTGGCGACGACCAGGTCGCGCGTTCCGTCGCCGTCGAGATCGGGCCGGTCTTCGAGGCCGACGAGTCCGAGCGCCGGATCGTCGAGCATCGTGACCGGCGCCGCGAGTTCCGCCGTGGCGAGCGCGAT
>JAJRXN010000486.1 GCA_024276295.1 Acidobacteriota bacterium | reverse complement strand
CGGCCGATCGTCTTCGCCGGCGGCGGCACCGGCGGGCACGTCTTCCCCGGGCTCGCGGTCGCCCGTGCGCTGCGCGAGCGCAGCCCGCGGCAGCCGATCGAGTGGATCGGCTGCGCCGGCGGCCTCGAAGAGCGCCTCGTCCCGCGCGAGGGCTTCCCGCTCGAGGTCCTGCCGCTCTCCGGTGCGGCGCGGAGCGGCATGCTGCGCACGCTGCGGGCCGGCGGCCTGGCGCTGGCGGGAACCATGCGCTGCGCCTGGCGCTTCCTCCGGCGCCGGCCGCTGCTGCTGGTCGGTGTCGGCGGCTTCGCCTCAGGCCCGGCGGTGCTGGCGGCGCTCCTGCTCGGCATTCCGACGCTGCTGCTCGAACAGAACGCGTTTCCCGGCATGACCAACCGCATGCTCTCCCGCTTCGCCGGAGCGACGGCGGTCGCCTTTCCCGAGGCCGGAGAGCGCCTCGCCGGCCGCACGGTCGTGACCGGCAACCCCGTACGGCGGGAGATCCTCGAGATCCCGCCCCGCGAGCCCGGACCGGTCCGGCACGTGCTGGCGCTCGGAGGCAGCCGCGGGGCCCGCAGCCTCAACGAGGCCTGGGTCGACGCGACGATGCGCCTCGGCGGGCTGCCGTTCGAACTGACGCTCCAGACCGGACCGGCCGACCACGAAAAGGTGGCCGCCGCGCTCGCGAAGGCGCCGGTCGAGTGCGAGGTCCGGCCGTTCCTCGACGACCTGCCGTCCCGCCTGGCGCGGGCCGACCTGGTCGTCAGCCGCGCCGGCGCCACGACCGTGGCCGAACTCGCCGCCGCGGGACGCGCGGCGATCCTGGTTCCCTATCCGTTCGCGGCCGGAGACCACCAGCGGGCGAACGCCCGCGCGCTCGCCGACCGCGGTGCCGCGGTCGTCATCGATCCCGACGACCTGTCCGGCGTGCGGCTGGCCGAGACCGTGCGGGAGCTTGTGCTCGATCCCGGCCGCGTGCAGCAGATGGGACAGGCCGCCCGCACGCTGGCACACCGCGACGCGACCGCACGGGTGGTCGACCTGGCGCTCGATCTGCGCGACGGGAGGCGGCCGTGAAGCTCGGACGCGTCAGGAAGGTGCACTTCGTCGGCATCGGCGGCTCGGGGATGAGCGGAATCGCCGAGGTGCTGCTGAATCTCGGTTACGCGGTCTCCGGCAGCGACATCAGCGCCGGCGCGGCGACCGAGCGGCTGGCCCGCCTCGGAGCGGAGGTCCGCATCGGGCACCACCCGGAGGCGATCGAGGACGCCGACGTCGTGGTCGTCAGCACGGCGATCCCGCCGGACGATCCGGAGCGCCTCGCCGCCGAGCGGCTGCGGATCCCGATCATCCCGCGCGCCGAGATGCTCGGCGAACTGATGCGCATGAAGCACGCGGTCGCCGTCTCGGGCTCGCACGGCAAGACGTCGACGACGTCGATGGTCGCCACGGTGGCGGCCGCTGCGGGTCTCGACCCGACCGTCGTGGTCGGCGGCCGTCTGTCGGCCCTCGGGGGCGGCGCCCGGCTCGGAGCGAGCGACCTGCTGATCGCCGAGGCCGACGAGTCGGACGGTTCCTTCCTGCGGCTGTTTCCGACGATCGCCGTCGTCACCGGGATCGATCGCGAACACCTGGCGCACTACGGGCGGCTCGAAGCGCTGCACGACGCCTTCCGCGCCTTCATCGAGCGCGTGCCGTTCCACGGGGCGGCGATCGTATGCCACGACGATCCCGGCGTGCGCGAGATCCTGCCGCACGTCAGCCGGCGCGTCGTCACGTACGGCCTCGGCGAGGGTGCTGCGCTCCGCGCGACGCGGGTCCGCCAGCAGGGATTCACGATGGAATTCGTCGCCGAGGCCGACGATGGCCGCAGCGTCGCGGTGCGGCTCGCGGCGCCCGGCGAACACCAGGTGCTCAACGCGCTGGCGACGCTGGCCGTGGCAGACGAGCTGGAAGTGCCGCTCGCCGTCGCGGCGGAGGCGCTCGCGCGTTTCGAAGGGGTCGAGCGACGGATGCAGCGCCTCGGCGAGGCCGGCGGCGTTCTGCTCGTCGACGACTACGGCCACCACCCCCGCGAGATCGAGGTCACGCTCTCCGCCCTGCGCCGGGCCGTCGGTCCGCGGCGCGTCGTGGTGCTGTTCCAGCCGCACCGCTTCACCCGGCTCGACGACCTGTTCGACGACTTCGCGCGCGCCTTCGACGAGGCGGACGCCATTCGGCTGACCGACGTCCATGCCGCGGGTGAACCGCCGATCGCGGGCCGCACGGCGGAGGCGCTCGCGGCGCAGATCGTCCGGCACGGACACCGCGACGCGCGGTACGTCGGCCCGCTGCCCGAAGCGGAGCGGGCCGTCGCCGGCGAACTCCGTCCGGGTGACGTGCTGCTGACACTCGGCGCCGGCAGCATCGGCGGGTCGGCCCGGCGCCTGGCCGGCCGGCTCGGAGCGACGGCATGACCGCCGCGGCCCGTGACCGGGATCTCCGGTGGCGCTACCGCGAGATCGCCGCCGATCTCGGGGTCGCCGTGCGCGAGGACGAGCCGCTCGCCCGTCACACGACGCTCGGCGTCGGCGGTCCCGCGGCGTGGTTCTTCGAGCCGGAGACGCTGGATCAGGCGGCGCGACTGTGGGCGGCGCTGGTCGACGGCCCGCTGCCGGTGCGACTGCTCGGCGGAGGCAGCAATCTCGTCGTGGCGGACGCGGGCGTGCGGGCCGCGGTGATCGCCACCGAGCGGCTGGCCCCGGCACCGGAACGGCTCGAAGGACACCACGTGCGGGTCGGCGCCGGCCAGCCGGTTCCCGGTCTGGTCCGGTGGTGCGTCGCCGAGGGACTCGCCGGCGTCGAGTTTGCGGAGGGCATCCCGGCGCGCGTCGGCGGAGCGATCCGGATGAACGCCGGCGCCAACCGGGGCTGGTTCGGCGGCATCGCCCGCGTCGTGCTCGTCGCCTCTCCCGAGGGCCGGATCGAAGAGCACCTCGTCACGGAAGGCGACTTCGGCTACCGGACGAGCTTCGTCGCCCGCGACGGTCTGTTCGTGCTCGGGGCCGAGTTCGCACTGGCCGAGGACGAGCCCCGGGCGATCCGCGACCGGGTGCGCACGTTCCGTGCAAGGCGCCGGGCGACCCAGCCGCTCCGGGAGCGCTCCGCGGGCTGCATCTTCGCCAACTTCCCGGACCAGAGCGTCGGCGCCCTCGTCGACCGGCTCGGACTCAAGGGACGGCGCGTCGGAGGCGCGGAGGTCTCCACGCTCCACGGCAACTTCATCGTCAACCGGCAGCAGGCGCGTGCCGCGGACGTGCTGGCGCTGATCGACGAGCTGCGCGACGCGCTGCTGCACGAGACCGGTCTCGAGCCCCGGCTCGAGGTCGAGATATGGAAGGACGCATGAGCAGCGTGCTCCGGTCGATCCGCCGCACCCGCCGGCGTCACCGCCCGGCCAACCCGCCGTGGTGGCGCACCGCGCTGCCGATCGGCGCGGTGGCCGGAGCGGTGGCGGCCGTGGTCTGGGCGATGGTCGCGCTCGTGCATGCACCGTTCCTTTCCGTGCGCGAGATCGAGATCTCCGGCGCGGAGCGCGTCGCCGAGTCCGAGGTGCAGGCGATGCTCCAGCCGATCCTCGGCCGGCCGCTGCTCACCGTCTCGCTCCCGGCGGTCCGGAGCCGCCTGCTGGTGATCCCGGTGATCGAGGACGCGATCGTCGCGCGCAGGCTGCCCGACCTGCTCGACGTGCGGATCCTCGAGCGCACCGCGGTGGCCCGCGTGCCGCTCGGCGAGAGCGTGCTGCTCGTCGACGGGTCTGGCGCCCTGTTCCCGCCGGGAGCGGGGTGGCCGGACGACGACGACCTGCCGGTGATCCGCGGCGTGCGGACCCTGCCCGGCGCCGAGGCACTCGCCGCGGCGGACCGCGCAGGACTCCGTGCGCTCGAGGCGCTCCACGAGGTCGTCGGCGAGCACCTGCCGCCGGGGACGGTGCTAGACCTCGCGCGGACCGACCGGATCGAACTGCGGCTCGGCGACGGGACACCGGCGGTGTGGCTCGATCGCGACCGGCCGCAGACCAACCTCGCGGCACTGTTCGAATGGCGTTCCACCGTCGCCCGCCTGGCGCCGGGACGCTCCGTCGATCTTCGTTTCAGGAATCGGTTGACCGTTCTGCCCGGCCGGGCGGACACGGCACGGAGGTAGAACCATGGCCCGTCACGCCGAGACACTCGCTGTCATCGACCTCGGCACGTACCGCTGCTGCTGCCTGATCGCCGAGGTTGTCGGACCGGACCGGCTGGAAGTCATCGGAATCGGTTCCCGACGAACCGACGGGATCCGGCGGGGCGTGATCGTCAACCTCGAGGCGCTGGTCGGCTCGATCCGCGAAGCGATCGAGCAGGCACGGGCGATGGCCGGCCGCAGCGTGGAAACCGTCGTCGCCACGGTCCCCGCGGCCCAGGTGCGTTCGTTCACCTCGCGCGGCGTGGTGACGATCGCTGGCCGCGACCGCGTGGTGAACCGCAAGGACCTCGAGCGCGTGCTGGCGACGGTGCGCGCCGTGCAGATCCCGGACGGTCAGTCGACCCTGCACGCGCTGCCGCAGGAGTACACGCTCGACGGACAGGAGGAGATCCAGGACCCGGTCGGG
>JAJRXN010000044.1 GCA_024276295.1 Acidobacteriota bacterium | reverse complement strand
CCCTTCACGCTCGGCGACCGCGCCGCACGCAACGCACGTCCCGCGGTCAGCTTGGCGCTCAACCTGTGGGAGGACGAGCCGGACAAGGTGACGTTCTTCTTCGACGACGGCGCCCACGGCTCGCACGTGGCCGGCATCGCCGCCGGGTGGCGGATCGGCGACCAGCCGGACGCCCACGGCATCGCGCCGGGTGCCCGCCTGCTGGCGCTCAAGCTGGGAAACAACCGCCTGTCGGGCGGCGCGACGACCACCGGATCGATGTGGCGGGCCTGGCGGTACGCGGCGCGCTGGGCGCGCGAGAACGACGTCCCGGTCGTGATCCAGATGTCCTACGGCGTCGGCTCGGAGAACGAGGGCACCGCCGTGATCGAGCACGAGATCGACCGGCTGCTCGAGGCCGATCCGCGACTCGCCGCAGCGGTCTCGAACGGCAACGAGGGGCCCGGGCTGTCGACCGCCGGCCTGCCCTCGGCCGCCTCGCGCGTGATCGCCGCCGGGGCCGTGATGAACCGCACGACGGCGCGCGAGATCTACGGCGTCGACCTGCCGTTCGACCGGATGTTCGTGTTCTCGTCGCGCGGCGCCGAACTGGCCAAGCCGGACGTCGTCACGCCGGGATTCGCCTCGTCGACGGTGCCGGCCTTCGAGGACGGACACGACGTGATGCGCGGCACGTCGATGGCCTCGCCCCAGGCGGCCGGCGCGGCGGCGCTGCTGATGAGCGCCGCGCGCGCCGAAGGGCTGCGGATCGACGGAGCCTGGGTCCGCGAGGCCCTGCGTCGCGGCGCTCGTCCGTTGCCGGGTGCCACCGTGCTCGACCAGGGACCGGGAATGATCGACGTCCCGCGGGCGTGGGAGATCTACCGCGCGCTCGCGACGCGCGACGGCGCCGAGCCGCGGCGCTGGGTCGTCGAGACGACGTCGCCCGACATGCAGGAAGGCACGGGGTCGGCGGCGCACTGGCGCGGGATCGAGCCCCCCTTCCCGCCGCGACGGCAGACCGTCACGGTGACGCCGGAGTTTCCCGACGAGACGACCGAGCGCGCGAAGGCGGCGTTCTTCCGCGCGTTCGACCTGACCTCGACCGCCGACTGGGTCACGCCGGACCGCCAGCAGGTGCGCACGCGGGCCGCGGCGCCGATCGAATTCGGACTGGTCTACGACCGCGACGCGCTCGAACGGCCGGGGCTCTACACCGCCCGGATCCTGGCGTGGAATCACGCGCTTTCGGCCTCGGAGCGCGAGCGGCTCGGTCCGGCGTGGGACGTCCCGGTGTCCGTCGTCGTCCCGCACGCGCCGGCGCTCGGCGAGCGGATCGCCTGGACGACCCCGCCGCTCGACCCGGCGACGCTGTGGCGGATGTTCGTGCGCGTCCCGCCGGGCGCGGGACAGATGGGCGTCGTCGTGCGCACGTCGGACGCCGACCCGGACGCCCGGTTCGTCGGCTACGTCCACGACCCTGAAGGACGCCGGCACGTCCTCGGCGCCCTCGGCCGCGACGGGGCCGAGAGCCGCTCGT
>JAJRXN010000485.1 GCA_024276295.1 Acidobacteriota bacterium | reverse complement strand
CGACATCGGCGAGGCCTCGGGCAACACGACCTGCGTCGCGTTCGCGATCAAGCTGGACTACCCGGCGGTCGGTGGCGTGACCAAGATCACGTCGCGCTACTTCTCGCGCGTCGGCCAGGCGATCAACCTCAACGGCGGCGCCACGGCCGCCGAGGTCTACGATCTCAACGCGCGGCGGATCGGCGGCCTGCAGGTCGAGGTGTCCTGGAAGACGTCCCTCGAGGACGGCGTCGTCGGGTTCTACGTCACGCGCGCCCTGACCGAGAGCGGCACGTTCGAGCGCGTCTCGGGGCTGATTCCGGCCAAGGGCGAGCCTTCGGCCTACAGCTTCGTCGACACCCTCGATCCGTCCTCGATCCGCGGCCCGGTGGCCGCCTCGGGGCTGTACTACAAGGTCGAGGCGATCGACATCGACGACAACGCCAGCCAGTTCGGACCGGTCAAGGCCGATCTCGGCAACCTCCAGGATCGCCCGATCAAGCGCATCAAGCCGGCACGTCGCGGCTTCCAGCGCTGATCGTCGTTCCGACGACTCCCCGACGGGGGCGGGCCGCGCGCCCGTCCCCGTTTTTCGTCCGGACGTCACGCGTGCCCTTTCCGGCCAGATTCCATGGGCCGGCAGCGGCCATGCCGGTAGAATCCGCGCCATGACCGCCGCTCGACGTCCGCGGACCGAACTCCATCTCGTGGCCCTGGGGCTGCTCTTTTCGGGCGCGGGAAGCCTCGTCCTCGAGGTCTGCTGGTCGCGCCTGCTCAAGCTGGTCTTCGGCTCGACGACGCTCGCGGTCAGCACGATCCTCGTCGCGTACATGCTCGGTCTCGGACTCGGAGGGCTCTTCGGCGGGCGCATCGCCGAGCGGATGAAGAACGGCATCCGGGCCTACGGGATCTTCGAGATCGTCGTCGGACTCTACGCGCTCGCCGTGCCGTCGATCCTCCACCTGCTGCCCCGCGTCAGCCAGGACCTGCTCGAGCCGCTCGGCTTCTGGCCCGCGGCCCTGCTGCGCTTCGCCGTCGTGCTCCTCCTGCTGCTGATCCCGACGCTGCTGATGGGCGCGACGCTCCCGGTGCTGGTCGCCTCGCTCGTCCGGAGTCGAGAGGAGATGGCCGACCGGATCGGACTGCTCTACGGCGTCAACACGCTCGGGGCGGTGCTCGGCACCCTCGGCGCCACGTTCGTGCTGTTCCCGGCGTTCGGCGTCCTGCGGACCAACGCGATCGGGGCGAGCTTCGACATCGGCGTCGGTCTGCTGGCGGTCTTCGTGCTGGCGCCCCGTTTCGGCGCGGTCGATCCGGCGGCGGACGGCGCGCCGCGCGAGCGCATCCCTGCACGGCGGCGCTGGAACCCGGTGCTGCTGGCGTACGGCATCGTCGGGTTCTCCGCGCTCGCGTACGAGGTCGCCTGGACGCGGGCGATCGCGATGATCACCGGCGCGTCGATCTACGCGTTCGCGGTGATGCTCGGGGCGTTCCTGACCGGCATCGCCCTGGGATCGCTGGTCGCGAGGCGCTGGCTCGACCGCTTCGCGGCGCCGCAGGCGCTCTTCGCCGGCGGGCTGGCGCTGATCGGCCTGCTGGCGACGGGGACGATGATCTCGTTCACGGGGCTGGTCGACCTGTTCACGCTGATCGTGATGTGGTTCGGCCTCGAAGGGTGCAGCGCGGTGCTCGGGGCGCTCACGGTGTCGTTCTCCGCGATGCTGCTGCCGGCGCTCGTGCTCGGAGCGATGTTCCCGCTGGCGACCCGGGCCGCCGTCGCCCCCGGCGAGAGGGCGAGTCGCGTCGTCGCGGACGT
>JAJRXN010000484.1 GCA_024276295.1 Acidobacteriota bacterium | reverse complement strand
CCGGCGGGCGGGCCGCGGTGCCGTCCGCCTCGGTGTCGGGCGCGAGCGGGACCGGCGGGTACATCCGCTGCAACTCTTCGAGGCTCGGCGCGGGGCGCTCGTCACCGATCACGCTGACCGCTGGACGCGACGGCAGGTCTTCGTTCGTGTACGTCCGCGATTCCGGTTTGCGCGGCGCCGCCGCGGCGAGATCGGCCGCCCCCGGCGGATCGGCCGCGACGGCCGGCGCGGCGAGGCCCGTCGCCAGGAACAGGAGACCGGACAGGGCATGTCGGCGGGTCTGCATCGTGCCTCCCGGTGGACGGCATCCGTCCACACGGCACGTCTCCCCGTTGATCGGGATAACACCGATCGGCAGGCGGGGCAAGCGACCGGCGGCGCCTATAATCCGCGCCATGTTCAAACGCGTTCTCGTGGCGAACCGGGGAGAGGTTGCCGTGCGCATCGCTCGCACCTGCCGGCGGATGGGCATCTCTCCCGTCGCCGTCTGCAGCGAGGCCGACCGCGGCGCGCCGTGGCTCGAGGCGTTCGACCACGTGATCGTGATCGGCCCGTCCCATCCCGTTCGTTCCTACCTCGACCAGTCCGCCGTTCTCGAGGCGGCGCGCCTGGCCGACTGCCAGGCGATCCATCCCGGCTGGGGCTTTCTGGCCGAAAACGCCGTCTTCGCCACCCGCGTCCGCCAGCTCCAGATCGCGTTCGTCGGCCCGTCTCCGAGAGCGATCCGGCTGATGGGCGACAAGGTGCGCGCCCGCGAGACCGCAGCGCGCGCCGGACTTCCGACCATTCCGGGCAGCGACGGTCTGGTGACCGACGCCGCGGCGGCCCGCGCCGTGGCCGAGGCCGTCGGTTATCCGGTGCTGCTCAAGGCGACGGCGGGAGGCGGCGGACGCGGCATGCGACGGGTCGACGATCCGGGACAGCTCGACGACGCCTTCCGCGAGGCGAGCCGCGAGGCGGCCGCGTCGTTCGGCAACGGCGGCCTCTACGTCGAAAAGCTGATCGAGCGCGGGCGGCACATCGAGTTCCAGGTGCTCGCGGACGAGTACGGCCAGGCGATCCACCTCGGTGAACGAGAGTGCTCCGTCCAGCGCCGGCATCAGAAGCTGATCGAGGAATCCCCCAGTCCGGCGCTCGACGAGGCGACCCGTTCCGAGTTCGGCATGCGCGCCGCCGCCGCCGCGGCGACGATCGGCTACCGGGGAGCCGGAACCGTCGAGATGCTGCGCGACCCCGACGGCCACCTGTACT
Organism: Acidobacteriota bacterium; assembly: GCA_024276295.1. GTDB lineage: Bacteria > Acidobacteriota > Polarisedimenticolia > J045 > J045 > J065. Next base: position 2,244 of record JAJRXN010000484.1, on the reverse strand, counting down.
TCATGGAGATGAACACCCGGCTGCAGGTCGAACACCCGATCACCGAGGAGGTGACCGGAATCGACATCGTCGAGCAGCAGCTTCGCATCGCCGCCGGCGAGCCGCTGCGCATCACGCAGTCCGAGGTCACGTTCTCGGGCCACTCCATCGAGGCGCGGCTCAACGCCGAGGATGTCGCGCACGACTTCCGGCCGGTGCCGGGCACGATCGAGGCGTTCGAGATCCCGACCGACCGCGGCCCGGGGCGGATCCGGATCGACACCCACGTCGGCGCGGGGAGCGAGGTCCCCCCACACTACGACTCGCTGATCGCCAAGGTGATCGCCCATGCCGGCGACCGCGCCGGCGCGATCGAGACGCTGGTCCGCGCGCTCGACGGCGCGAAGATCACCGGCGTTCCGACGACGATTCCGGCCCACCTGGAGATTCTCGGCGATCCCGCGTTCCGCGCCGGCGACTACGACACGACGATCGTCGAACGCCTCGCCCTCGGCGAGAAGAACTGAGGCGACATGGCCAGGTTTTCACTGCACCCGATCGGAAGCGCTCTCGACGCGGACCTGCTGCGCGCGGGCCGCGAAGCCCTGGCGCCCCTCGAGCAGCGCCTCGAGCAGGCGCGCGCCACGGTACGCGCCGGCTGGGGCGAGAAGTACGTCGAACGCATCCACCGCAAGGGCAAGCTGACGACCTGGGAGCGTGTCGAGCGACTCGCCGATCCGGGCGCCCCGATCCTGCCGGTCGGCACGCTGGTCAACCACGGCATCGAGTTCGGTCCCGAAAAGCGGACCTCGCCGGGAGCGGGGGTCGTCACCGCGTTCACGCGCGTCGAGCAGCGCTGGGTGATGGTGATCGCCAACGACAACACGGTCGCGTCGGGTTCGTGGTGGCCGCGCACGCCGGAGAAGATCCAGCGCGCCCAGGAGATGGCCCTGCGCCTGCGCGTGCCGGTCGTCTATCTCGTCGACTCGTCGGGGCTGTTCCTCCCCGAGCAGGCGCGCACCTTCCCCGGCCGGACCGGTGCCGGCGCGATCTTCCGCATGAACGCGCTGCTGTCCGCCGCGGGCGTGCCGCAGATCGCCGGCGTGTTCGGCGACTGCATCGCCGGGGGCGGCTACATGCCGATCATCAGCGACGTCGTCTACATGACCGAGCAGGCGTACATGGTCATCGCCGGCGCGGCGCTGATCAAGGGTGCCAAGTCGAGCCGGATCACGTCGCTCGACATCGGCGGCGCCGACGTCCACGTGCACCTGTCGGCCTGCGCCGACTACCGCGTCCCGGACGACGAGACCTGCCTGCTCCGCATCCGGCGCGAGGTGGCGACGCTGCCCGGGAGCGCGGCGGACTACTACCGGCGCGGGACCGAGCCGGCTCCGCCGGTCCACGACACGGAGGAACTCGGTGGGCTGTTCCCGGCGGACTATCGCCATGCCTACGACATCCGCCAGGTGCTGGCGCGGCTGGTCGACTCGTCGCTGTTCCGCGAGGTCTTCGCCGACGTCGGCCGCGAGATGATCTGCGGCGTCGGGCGCGTCAACGGCCTGTGGCTCGGTTTCATCGCCAACAATCCGGAGCTGACCGACCACCCCGAGCTGGTCGGCGAAAAGCGCCCCGGCGGGATCCTCTACAAGCGCGGCATCGCCAAGATCAGCCAGTTCGCCCGCGCGATGAACGACGACGGGGTTCCGCTGGTCTGGCTGCAGGACGTCTCCGGATTCGACATCGGCCTCGAGGCCGAAAAGCGCGGACTGCTCGGCTACGGTTCGTCGCTGATCTACACCAACAGCACGAACAGCGTCCCGACGATGACGGTACTGCTGCGCAAGGCCTCCGGCGCCGGGTATTACGCGATGGCCGGGATGCCGTATCGTCCGGTCCTGCAGCTCGCCACGCCGCTGACGCGCCTGGCCGTGATGGAAGGGCGGACGCTGGCGATCGGCGCCTTCCGGACCCGCCTCGACGACAACTTCGAGATCATCGCCGAGACCGAAGAAGAACGGCGGAAGATCGCCGAAGGCATGAAGCAGGTCGAGGAACGGATCACGGCGGACATGGACCCCCACGCCGCGGCACGCCAGATGGACGTCGACGAGGTCGTCCGCATGGTCGAGCTTCGTGGCTGGCTCGAGGCGTTCGCCGAGATGGCGTACCAGTCGATCGGCTACCGCACGGTCCGCAATCCGCGCATCTGGACGCTGCACGACCTGCTGGCGCTGACCGAGCCGTCCCCCTGAAGGCCGTCGG
>JAJRXN010000483.1 GCA_024276295.1 Acidobacteriota bacterium | reverse complement strand
GAGCTGCTGCTCGCGCCGACGGCGCGGCGGCTGCTCGGGCTCAGCGAGTTCCGCCTCGGCACGGCGCGGGTCGGTCCGGACGCCCGGCCGACCGCCCGTGTCACGCTCGGACGGCGGCTCGACGAGCGGACGCTGCTGCTCTACTCGCGCGACCTGACGGCGGAGGGTCAGGACCTCTACCGGATCGAGCGCGAGCTGACCCGCACGCTGCGCGCCGCCCTCGGACGCGAGTCGCTCGGCGGCGTCTCGGCCGAGCTGCGCTGGATCACGCGGCTCGGCGAGCGCGGCGGCGGCGAGGCGAACCTCCGCGGCGAGCGGCTCCAGGCGGTCGGGTTCGTCGGCTGGCCGGAAGCCTTCGACGAGCCGTCGCGCCGCGACCTCGGCCTGCGCCGCGGAACGCGGCTGACACGCTCGCTCGCGCTGCGCGTCGCGGACGCCGCGCGGCGCCTGCTGGTCGGCGCGGGCTGGTTCGCCGCGGAGGTCGTGCCGCGGATCGAGCCGGCCGACCGCGAAGGGCGGGCGCGGCTGGTGCTCGTCGCGGAGCCGGGGCCGCGCTGGACGCTCGACCTGCAGGCGCCGCGCGCGGTGGCGGCGGCGACGCGGGACGCGCTGGTCGACCTGTGGTCGGGAACGCGGTTCCGCGTCGACGGGTTCGACGAGGCCGAGCGGGTCGTCACCGAGCGGCTGGCCGACGACGGCTTGGCGACGGCGCTGGTGACCGTCGAGCGTGCGGGACCGGACGGGAACGCGGTCCGCGTGGAGGTCGATCCCGGCCCGCGGGTGGTGCTCGAGCGTGTCGCGCTCGAAGGCGTGCGGGCACTGTCCGAGTCGGACGTCCGGGCCCAGCTCCTCCAGCGCCCCGGGCGGCTCGGCCTGCGCCGCGTGCTCTACCGGCCGCGCGCGATCGCCGACGACGCCGCGGCGATCGTGGCGCTCTACGTCGCCCGTGGCCACCTCGACGCCCGGGCCGTGCCGCGTGTCCGGCTCTCGCCCGACGGCCGACGGGCGCGGGTGACCTACGTCGTGCACGAGGGACGCCGGCACGTCTTCGCCGAACCGCGCATCGAGGGCGCCTGGCCCGAGGAACTCGGCCCGGCGTCGCGCGGCCTGCCGATCCGCGCCGGCGAGCCGTTCATTCCGGACCTGCTCGGTCGCGCCGCGGCGCAGCTCCGTCGCCGGCTCGATGAGGCGGGCTACTACCAGGCCCAGGTCGACGTCGAGACGACGGTCGGCGAGGGGGACGTGCAGGTCGTCTTCCGCGTCGTGCCGGGCGAGCGCGCGATGATCGGCGCGGTCGACGTGCGCGGCCTCGGGCGCACGAAGCCGAAGATCGTCGAACGCGCGCTCGATTTCCATGTCGGCGAGCCGCTGACCAGTCGCGGGATCGCCGAGACCGAGCGCCGCCTGTTCCGGCTCGGCGTGTTCCGCCGTGCCAAGGTGCGCCTCGAGCCCCTCGAGGGGCAGCCCGACAGCCAGCGCGTGGTCCTCGACCTCGAGGAACTGCCGCCGGTCTCGTTCCTCGGTTCGGTCGGGTACGACACCGAGGAGAAGCTGCGTGCCAGCGTGGCGCTGTCGCACGAGAACCTGTTCGGCCGGGCGCGGATCGGCAGCATCCAGGGCTTCGGCTCGTCGCTGCGGCGTGGGTTGCGCGGAACGCTCGAGGACCGGCAGCTCTTCGGCGGACGGCTCGAGGGCCTGCTGGCGACCGGAGGAGAGATCGAGGAGCGCGACGGCTTCACGCTGCGCCGGCTCAACGTGACCGCGGAGCTGGCGACACCGCAGCGCCGCCGGCGGCGCTGGGTGCTGCGCTACCAGGTCGACCGCACGCGGATCACCGACGTGTTCCTCGACACGACGGCGCTGGCCGAGCGGCTGGACAACGAGGGCATCTCGCTCGATGCGCGGCTGCTGGCCGGCGTGATCGGCGCGCTCATCGTCGATCGCCGCGACGACCCGTTCCTGCCGGACTCGGGGTGGCTGGCGCGGTCCGAGGCGGGGCTGTGGCTCGGCGCCTTCGGCTCGGAGGCGTCGTTCGTCCGCTGGAACGGCCAGCTCGCCGGCTACAGGCCGCTCGGCCGGCGCTGGACGCTGGCGGCGTCGGTCCGGCTGGGAGTCGCCTGGCCGCTCGGCGGGACGGCGTCGGTTCCGCTCAGCGAACGGTTCTTCGCCGGGGGCATCGATTCGGTGCGCGGCTTTGCGCGCGACCGGCTCGGTCCGGAAGATCCGCTGACCGGGTTCGTGCTCGGCGGAGGCGGCGAGGCGGAGTGGATCAACAACCTCGAGCTGCGCTGGCACGTGACGCCGCAGATCGACCTGGCGCTGTTTCACGACAGCGGCAACGTCTGGGCCACCGCGGGGCTGATCGACCCGGCGGACCTGCGCCAGGCGATGGGGCTCGGCCTGCGCTGGCGCAGCCCCGTCGGTCTGCTGCGCTTCGAATACGGCCGCAAGCTCGCTCCGCGCCCCGGTGAGAGCGCCGGCGAACTGTTCATCGCCCTCGGGGAGGCGTGGTGATCGGCGCCCGTGGCGGCGTGCGGACGACGGGGTAGACCAGGAACCGCGCGTCCCACCACGGCGTGCGGCGATGGAAGAACTCGAGCCGGGCGCGGGGGCTGCCGCGGAACTCGGCGTCGTCCGCCAGGCGCTCGCGGAACGTGCGCGCCAGTTCGGGGTCGGACTCGAGCATCGCGGCGGCGAGCGGTTCGAGCACGTAGGGCTCGGCGTACTCGGTGCGCTGGAGGATTCCGGGGAAGAAACCCCACGCGAACAGCGAGTCGGGCGAGGCCGGCTCGAGCAGCAGCATCGCCAGGTCGCCGAGCGGCTGGTCGGTGGGAACCCGGACGGTGCCGGCGGGCAGCCGCACCCGGCGGCGCTCGGACGTGGCGCGCGCCGAGACGCGCACGCGTCCTTCGTAGTACTCCCGGTCGAGCCGGACGTCGTCGAGGACCGAGACCAGCCCCTCGATCTCGCGCGGTTCGGCGATCGCCTGCATCGCGACACCGTGCCAGCGCAGGCGCTCGATGACCGCGCTCCAGGCTGGCGGAATCCAGTAGACCTCCGGACGGGGGGTCTCGTGCCGGGGAACGTCGTACGCCAGCAGCGGGATCTCCTCCTCCCAGGTCGTGCCGGTCCAGCGCGCGATCGGCGCGCCGGTGATCGGCGAGAGTTCCACGCGCTGGCCGACGCCGAGGAAGCGGATCGTCGCTCCCGGTTCGTCGCGCCTCCCGAACGCCAGCGGAAGCGGCGAGCGCCGGGAGCCGCGATCGGCCGTGCGCGCCGCGGCGAGCCCGTCGCCGCGCGCGGCGATCACGCGCAGCAGCGCTTCGAGCAGGACGCGCGTGCCGAGCACGCGCCGTTCGAACGACTTGAGCGAGTGATTCTCGACCAGGATCGTCGGCAGGTGACGCGCGTCGCCGTAACCGTTCGAGAGCCGCGGCGAGGCGGTCCAGGCGAGGACTCCGCGACGGATGTCGTGGCGGTCGACGGCGAAGATCAGCGGACCGGGGACGTGGCCGGCCTGCTCGAGCGCCCGCGAGACCTCGGGGCGCAGCGTGCGGTCGAGCCAGCCGGCGATCGCCGGTGACCAGCCGTGCGGGCCGTTCCAGCCGAACGTGACGTCGTACTGGTAGTCGGCGCCGTCGGTGACGTGGACGTCGACGTAGAGCAGCGGGTCGACGCGGTCGATCAATCGCACGATCGCGCGGATCGCCGGCGTGTCGAGCTTCGTGTAGTCGCGGTTGAGATTGAGATTGCGTTCGTTGGTCCTCCAGCCGGTGTGGCGCGGTCCCCGCTGGTTGATCCGGCCCCACGGCGTCGTCCGTGCCACGCCGTCGGCGTTGATCGCCGGCACGAACAGGAGCGTCACGCGGGAGAACAGCCCCTCGAGCCGGTCGGTCGCCACCAGGTCCCGCAGCAGCATCAGGCCGGCGTCGAGGCCGTCGATCTCGCCGCCGTGGATCCCGGCCTGGACCAGCACGACCGGGCGTCCGGGCGGAAGCGCGTCGAGACCGCCGTCGTCGAGGCCGGCCGCGACGATCACCAGCGGGATGTCGCGTCCGCCGGCGCTGCGCCCGAGTGTCGTCACGGCGATGTCCGGGCTGGCCGCATCGAGCCGGGCCAGCATCGCCCGCGCCCCGTCGAGCCCCGCCGACTCGGTGAAACCCGACGCCTCGGCCGGCGTGACCCACGGATCGCCGGCGTCCGCGGCCAGCGCGCGGCTGGCGCCGTCCCAGGCGAGCGACGGGGGGAGCGGCGCCGGGCCGGGCGGGCCGGCGAAGGCGGGAAGAGCGGCGAGGACGAGGGCGGCGACGCGGAGGCCGCGGCGCGTGAAACGGAATGTCATGGCGAAGTTTACCTCCATGCGGCCTCATCTTTTGATTTGACGCATCAGAGGATGAGGTCAAAATGGGCGGAACATCAAAGGGGGGTGAACCGATGGCCAAGCTCAGCCGGGAACGGATCCTCGACGTCGCGCGCAGCCACTTCGCCAGGGAAGGCTACCGGCGTGCGTCGCTGGTCGAGATCGCCCGCGACCTCGGCGTCGTCAAGGGCGCACTCTACTACCACGTGCCGGGCGGCAAGCTGGCGCTGTTCGACGCGGTGATGGAGCGCGAGGAGCAGCGGATGCTCGACGCGATGCGCCGCGCCGCCCGCGAGGCCGACGATCCGCGCCAGGCGCTGCGGGCGGTGTTCGACGCGCGGCTCGAGGTGCTGCGCCATCTCAAGAACCTCCACGGGGTCCGCCGCGAGATCGGGGAGGAGATCTCGGCGCTGACGCTGGCCCAGGAGCGCAGCTTCCGCCGTCGAGAGCGCAACCTGATCGTCGAGATTCTCGAACACGGCGAGCGCCGCGGGATCTTCACGCCGCGCGGGCCGCGACGCGCCGTGGCGGCGGCGATCCAGGGGATGTTCCATGCGCTGACCGTCCCCGAGCTGTTCGCCGAGGATGCGGTCGGCCGCGGTCCCGACGGCCAGCCGGCCGATGCGCGCGACGGATCGGTGCTGCGCGATGCGTTCTTCGACCTCGTTCTGCTCGGACTGGTCAGCCGCGAGCCCGGCGCCGCGTAGGGCCGGGATCAGTCCCGGGAGGCGTCCTTCTCTTCTTCGTCGTTCCGATCGGGCAGGTCTTCCGAGAACAGCGACGGGGTCGCTCCGGTCGTCTCGAGATAGACCGCGAGCCGGACGTACGGAAGCGCGGGATTGATCGCCGCGGCGGGGTTCTTCACCGGGTCGCCGAGATCCGGCTCGAGCAGCAGGGCCGCCTTGAACTCGCGGATCGCCGCGTCGTAGTGCTTCCGCGCCTGGTGCGCGAGGCCCAGGTTGTAGTGCGCCAGCGCGTGGAACGGCTCGACCTCGAGGGCGGACTCGAGGGCGTCGATCGCGTCCTTGAGCATTTCCGCCCGGATCAGGGCCGCGCCGAGGTCGACCCACGCGTCGGCGTTGCGCTCGTCGAGCCGCACTGCGATGTCCAGCGCGCGTAGCGCGTCGTCGTGCGCGCCGCGCCGCGAGAGGACCGTGCCGAGCCGGCGCCACGCGTCGGCGTCGCTGGCGTGCGTCCGGGCGGTCTCGAGCGCCTCCGCCACCTCCGGGACTTTCGCGAGCAGCTCGGACTCGAGTTTGAACTCGCTCGCCGGCGCGCGGCGCGATGACCGCGCGTCGGCCGGCAGCACGATCGCGCACAGGGTGAGCAGGGCGAGGGAGACGACGACGAGACGGCGCATCGGATCCTCCGGCGGCCGGTCCCGCAGGCGGTGCGGGCCCGAAAAGGTCAAATGCGGCTACGACTTGCGACGCACCGGCCGGACCGCCACCGTCACCTTGCCACCCGCCTCGGTCAGACGCAACTCCACGTCCCGGCCGCCGGCCTGCGCCCGCGCCTTGTCGAGCAGCCGCTCGATCTTCTCGGCGAACGGCGCGTACGTCAGCCGCCGGATCTCCTGGCCCCGCGCCCGCCGAGCCTCCCGGTAGGCGCGGTAGAGGTCGCGCATCTGGTCGCCGTGGGCGCGCCCCTCGCGGGCGGTCTGCGCGACCAGCGTCTGGGGGCGCATCACGTCGACGCTGTCGCGGCCGCTGGTGATGTTCGTCTTGCGCTGGCCGCGGCGCTCGATGACGCCCTTTTCCTCGAGCTGCCGCCGGCGCCGCGCGAACCGCTCGAGCGTCGTGCGATAGCGGTGCACCAGCGTGTTGAAGCGGAAGCGGTCGGCGGTCTGGCGCGGCGGATTCTTCTGGTAGTGGCGGACGATCGCGTCGCATTCGGCCTGCCGTTGCCACGGCGGCCAGCGCACCTGCTGGGAGAAGAACATCTCGTACTCGACCGACAGCCGTTTCATCAGCTTGGTCAGCTTGTCGAGATCGCTGCGGATGTTGGTCGGAGTGAACAGCGAGTCGCCCAAGACCGGTTCCCTCCGCGGGTTCGTGCTGGCCCGCGCGCCGCGGGAACGCCCCTGCACGGAAAGATGGCTCCTCATCCGCCCGGGGGCCATCGCGCGTCGCGGATCCCGGGAGGGGCAGGCGCGTCCCGGGCGGTAGAATCCCCGCGGGCAGGCGCCCCGTCCGGGGACTGCCGGTCGGAAGCACGCGATGACGAACGATTCCGGAAAGCGATCCCGCGCGTCGGGAGATCGCCGTGCACGACTGCCGGCGGTCGACCGCCTGCTCGTCGATCCGCGGGTCGAGGAGTTGCTCAGACGCTGGTCGCGCCGCGTCGTCGTGCACGCGATCCGCGAAGCGCTCGACGCCGCCCGGCAGGCGCTCGCGTCCGGCGCCGGCGGCGCTGGAGATGCGGGCGCCATCGTGGCCGCGGTCGAGCGCCGCCTGGCGCGGCTCGACGCGCCCGGACCGCGGCGGGTCGTCAATGCCACCGGGGTGATCGTGCACACGAACCTCGGCCGCGCTCCGCTCGACCCGCAGGCGGCGCGGCACGTCGCTGCGGTCGCCGCCGGCTACTGCGATCTCGAGTTCGATCTCGACGAGGGGCGACGGGGAAGCCGCCAGGCGCACGTCGGCCCGTGGCTCGAGATGCTCTTTCCCGGGCAGGGGGTGCTGGCGGTCAACAACAACGCCGCCGCGCTGCTGCTGGCGCTCAACACGCTGGCCCACGATCGCGGCGTGGCGATCAGCCGCGGCGAACTGGTGGAGATCGGCGGGAGCTTCCGCGTCCCGGAGATCCTCGAGCGGTCCGGGGCGCGGCTGGTCGAGGTCGGGACGACCAACCGCACGCATCTCGCGGACTACGCCCGCGTGCTCGGACGCGAGGCCTCGCTGGCGCTCAAGGTCTGGCCGAGCAACTACCGGGTGGTCGGGTTCACGCGTGAGGTGCCGGTGCGCGAGCTGGCCGCGCTGGCGGCGGACCACGGCGTGCCGCTCGTGGTCGACCAGGGCTGCGGGCGCCTGTTCCGCGACGCCCCGGGACCGCGGGACGACCCAGCGGTCGAGCAGCTCCTCGCGGAGGGGGCGGACCTCGTCTGCTTTTCGGGAGACAAGCTGCTCGGCGGGCCGCAGGCCGGCGTGCTGGTCGGGCGCCGGGAACTCGTCGCGCGCTGTGCGCGCAATCCGCTGGCGCGCGCCCTGCGGTGCGACAAGATGACCCTGGCGGCGCTGTCGTGGACCTGCCGCGCCTGGCTGCGGGCCGGAACGGCGGACGGGCCGCCACCGGTCTCCCGCATGCTCGCCGTATCGCTCGACGAGGTCGCCGCGCGCGCGCGGCGACTCGCGGAGGCGATCGCGGCGCTCGACGACCGGCTGGAGGTCGCGGTCGAGCACGGCGACGGGCGCGTCGGGGGCGGCGCGGCGCCGGGGTTCGCCGTGCCGACCCGCCTCGTCGTGCTCGGCGTGCGGGGCCTGGGCGAGCAGGAACTCCTCGACCGGCTGCGCCGGCACGATCCCCCGGTCGTCGCCCGGATCGAGGCCGGACGTGTCGTGATCGATCCGCGCACGCTGCTCGAGGGGGAGGACGGGATCGTCCTGTCGGCGATCCGCGCGGCGGTGGTGCGGCCGGAGACGGGGGAGAGAGCGAACGCCCACCGGCGTCACGACGCGTGACGGACGTGGAGCACG
>JAJRXN010000482.1 GCA_024276295.1 Acidobacteriota bacterium | reverse complement strand
GAACGGCGCCACGAGACCGACGACCCAGTCGTCGATCCGGCGCGGTCGTTCCCGCGCCAGCCAGTCGCGCGCCTGGGCGTGCTCGGCTTCGGTGAGCGGTCTGCGTTCGATCCGCAACGTCGCCTCCCCGCGCGCACGATTCCACGTCCCGCGCTCAGGCGCCAGCGGGACGCTCCGCGGCCCCCCGGCGTCCCGAGCGCCAGCCGGCGCAGGAACTCCGCGGTCGCGAGCGGCCCCATCCCGCCGCGCACGCCGAGGACGTCGCGGCCGCCCATCAGTCGGCGAGCGCGTCCACGTAGGCCGGCAGCGCGGCCGCGCCGCCGGTGTGGATGAACAGCACCGTCTCGTCCGGGCCGATCGCCCCCTCGCGCACCAGGCCGATCAGCCCGGCCATCGCCTTGCCGGAGTAGACCGGATCGAGCAGCAGCCCCTCCTCCGAAGCCGCCAGCCGCAGCGCCTCGACCATCTCCGGCGTCGCCACGCCGTAGCCCGGTCCGACGAAGCGGTCGTCGACGAGCACCGCCGCTTCGGGAACGGTCACCTCCGCGCCGAGCAGCGCGGCGGTCCGGACGGCGAGTTCGTGCACGGCGGGCGCCTGCTCCCGCGCCGGGCGCCGGACGCTGATTCCGACCACCGGGATCGTGACGTGCATCGCGGCGAGTCCGGCGAGCAGCCCGGCCTGCGTCCCGGTGCTCCCGGTGGCGTGGACGATCCGATCGACGACCAGTCCGCGCTCGTTGAGCTGCCCGACGATCTCGAGCGCCGCCAGCGCGTAGCCGAGCGCACCGACCGGGTTCGACCCGCCTCCGGGGATCACGTACGGCCGGCGGCCTTCGGCCGCGAGCCGCTCGCCGAGGCGCTCGGCCTCGGCGTTCATGTCGTCCGCCGGTTCGTGGAAGTGGACGACCGCTCCGCAGAGCCGGTCGATCTGGACGTTGCCGGTCCGCTCGTAGTCGGGCCCCACGCCGGCGACGCGCCGTTCGAGCAGCACCTCGCAGCGCAGACCGCAGCGCGCCGCCGCCGCGGCCGTCTGCCGCACGTGGTTCGACTGGACGGCGCCCTGGGTGACCAGCGTGTCGGCCCCGCGGGCGAGCGCCTCGCCGACCAGGAACTCGAGCTTGCGCGTCTTGTTGCCGCCGGTCGCCAGCCCGGTGCAGTCGTCGCGCTTGACCAGCAGCCGCGGCCCACCGAGCCGGGCCGTCAGCCGTTCGAGCGGTTCGAGGGGGGTCGGCAGATGCGCCAGCCGGACCCGGGGATGTTTCGAGAGGAGCATGATCGACCTCGCGGGTGCGTCGCAGGAAGCCCGATCGTACCGCGCTATAGTCGCCCCGTGGATGTCGAACGCGAGTCGGCAGGCGACGTGCTGCCCGGGCTGCGCCGGCGCCTCGGCCTGTTCGGCGGACCGCTCGTCGCCGGGGCGCTGATCGCGGCCGGCCCGCCCCATGGCCTCGGGCGCGCCGGCTGGCACACGCTGGCGGTCGGCCTGCTGATGGCGATCTGGTGGATCAGCGAGGCGGTGCCGATTCCGGCCACGGCGCTGCTGCCGATCGTCCTGTTTCCGCTGTTCGGCGTGCTTCCGGTCCACGAGGCGGCGGCTCCGTATGCCAACCCGCTGATCTACCTGTTTCTCGGCGGTTTCATGATCGCGACGGCGATGGAGCGGTGGGGCCTCCACCGGCGCGTCGCGCTGGCGATCGTCGCCGCGGTCGGTGGCCGCCCGCGCCGGCTGGTGCTCGGGTTCATGATCGCCGCCGCGGGGCTGAGCCTCTGGATCAGCAACACGGCGACCGCGCTGATGATGATGCCGATCGCGCTGTCGGTGGTCCGGCTCGCGCGGGAGCACGTCGAACCGGGTGACGCGACGCGCTTCGGCGCGGCCCTGATGCTCGGCGTCGCGTACGCCTGCTCGGTCGGCGGGATCGGCACGCTGATCGGCACGCCGACCAATGCGCTGCTGGCGGCGTTCGTGCTCGAGAACTACGGCCGGACGATCGGCTTCGTCGAATGGATGGCGCTCGGCATTCCGATCGCCGTACTCGGCGTGCCTCTCGTCCACGGAGTGCTCACGCGGTGGATCTTCCCGGTGCGGTTCGCCGAGCTTCCCGGCGGCCGGGAGCTGATCGCACGCGAACGCGCGAGCCTCGGCCGGCTGCAATCCGGCGAGCGGGCCGTGGCGATCGTGTTCGTCTTCGTCGGCCTGGCGTGGATCCTGCGACCGGCGCTCGTCGGCATGATCCCCGGGCTCTCCGACACCGGAATCGCGCTGGCCGGAGCGCTCGCGCTGTTCGTCTGGCCGATCGACCTGCGGCGGCGCGTGTTCGCACTCGACTGGACGAGCGCCCGCCGGCTGCCGTGGGGCGTGCTGATCCTGTTCGGCGGCGGGCTGAGCCTGGCGGCCGCGACGAAGGAGAGCGGCCTGGCGGACTTTCTCGGCGGGACGATGACCGGCATCGCCGGTCTGCCGCGCCCGCTGCTCGTCGGCATCGTGGTCGTCGTGACGATCCTGCTGACCGAGCTGACGAGCAACACGGCCACCGCCGCGGCATTCCTGCCGGTCCTCGCGTCGATGGCGGAAGCGCTCGGCGTCGATCCGCTGGTGCTGCTCGTCCCGGCGGCGATCGCCGCGAGCTGCGCGTTCATGCTGCCGGTCGCCACGCCGCCAAACGCGATCGTCTTCGGCACGGGCGAGGTCACGATGCAGCAGATGGTCCGCGCGGGCATCCTGCTCGGCGCACTCTTCGCCGCGCTCGTCACGGCGGCGGCGTTCCTGCTCGTGCCGCTCGCACTCGGAACGGTAGGTGGATGATGGACCGCGGCCACGAAGCGGCGCTCGCCGGCCTGGCGGAGCGGGCCGGTCGCACGGCGCGGGAGGCGCTGCGTGCCGGTGCGCTCGTCCCGCTGCCGACGCGCGTGACGACGATCGACGACGACGGCGCGCGGTTCGTCGTCCGCGTGCTCGAGGCGCCGCACGAGAAGCTCGCCG
>JAJRXN010000043.1 GCA_024276295.1 Acidobacteriota bacterium | reverse complement strand
GCTGTCGTTCCTCGAGCGCCGGCTGGACAACGTCGTGTACCGGCTCGGCTTCGCGGCATCGCGGGCGCAGGCGCGCCAGCTCGTCAACCACGGCCACTTCCTGGTCAACGAGCGCAAGGTCGACATTCCGTCGTACCAGGTACGGCAGGGCGATACCGTCGAGCTGCGCGAGAAGAGCCGCAAGAACGCGCTGATCCAGGGGAACCTCGACACGGCCCAGGGCCGCGGCGTGCCGGCGTGGCTCGAACTCGACGCGCCGAGCTTCAAGGGCCGCGTGCTCGAGCTTCCGCGGCGGGAGGACATCCAGATGCCGATCCAGGAGAACCTGATCGTCGAGCTGTACTCCAAGTAACGACCGGAAACCTCGCGGAGAGGGCGCGCCCGCGCGTCCCGTCTCCCCGGGAGGCAATATGCAGAGCCAGGCTTTCCAGAAGCCCAAGTTCCTCGAGATCGAGCAGTCGAGTCTGACCGACACGTTCGGCCGCTTCGTCGCGCAGCCGTACGAGCGTGGGTTCGGCGTCACGATCGGCAACGCGCTGCGGCGCATCCTGCTGTCGTCGATCGGCGGCGCCGCGGTGACGGCGGTCAAGATCGAGGGCGTGCTGCACGAGTTCTCGTCGGTGCCGGGCGTCACCGAGGACGTGACCGACATCATCCTCAATCTCAAGCGGATTCCGATCCGCCTGCACCTGCCGAAGGTCGAGACGCTGCGGCTGCAGGCCAAGGGGCCGAAGGTGGTCACGGCAGGGGACATCGAGGTCAACTCGAACGTCGAGGTGCTCGACCGTGACGCGGTGATCGCCACGTTGTCGGACGAGGGCGAGCTCGAGATGGAGTTCCGCCTCAAGCCGGGACGCGGATACGTTCCGGCCGACCAGAACATGGATGAGGACCTGGCGGTCGGATACATTCCGGTCGACTCCGTCCACTCGCCGGTGCGGCGCGTCAACTTCACGGTGGACTCGGCCCGCGTCGGCCGCTCGACGGAGTACGACAAGCTGACGCTCGAGGTCTGGACCGACGGCACGATCTCGCCGCGCGACGCCGTTGCGGCAGCGGCCAAGCTGCTCAAGGACCACCTTTCGATCTACATCAACTTCGAGGATCGCGCCGAGGAGGTCGAGGAAGCGCCGGAGACCGAGGACGATCGCCTGCGCGAGCACCTCGACCGGTCGATCGACGAACTCGAGCTGTCGGTGCGTTCGTACAACTGCCTCAAGAATGCCGGCATCGAGACCGTACGGGACCTGGTGCAGATGACCGAGGCCGAGCTGCTCAAGACGAAGAACTTCGGCCGCAAGTCGCTCAACGAGATCAAGGAACTCCTCGCCGACATGAAACTCTCGCTCGGCATGCGTCTCGGCGGCGGCAAGGCTTCGAACGCGTAGCAGCGCTGGCGGGCGCTGGTGCGGAGGAATCGACGATGAGACATCGCTGGGGGCAGAAGAAGCTCGGCCGGACGAGCGAGCATCGGCTGGCGACGCTGAACAACATGGCGACGGCCCTGTTTCGCCACGAGCGGATCGAGACCACGCTCGGCAAGGCCAAGGCGCTGCGTCCGTATGCCGAGCGGCTGATCACGCGCGCCCGGATCGACACGGTCCATTCGCGGCGCCTGGTGGCGCGGGCACTCAAGGACCGCAGTGTCGTCAAGCACCTGTTCGACGACATCGCTCCGCGATTCACGGATCGGCCGGGCGGGTATCTGCGGATCGTGCGCACCAACCCGCGCCGCGGTGACGGGGCCGAGATGGCGATCGTCGAGCTTGTCGAGCGCCGGGACGCCGGGGCGTCCGGCGGGTCTTCGGGGGACTGACACCGGAAAGGTGCACCGCGAAGGGAGGCCGCCCCGGAGGCGGCCTCTTTTTCATGCACGGAGGAGCACGGGGATGCCGCGGCGGGACGACTTCCATAGGGTACTGGTCATCGGCTCCGGTCCGATCGTGATCGGGCAGGCCTGCGAGTTCGACTACTCGGGAACTCAGGCATGCAAGGCGCTCCGTGAGGAGGGTCTCGAAGTCGTGCTGGTCAACTCGAACCCGGCGACGATCATGACCGACCCGCAGACCGCCGAGCGCACGTACGTCGAGCCGCTGACCGTCGACAGCGTGAGCCGGGTGATCGAGCGCGAGCGGCCGGACGTTCTGCTCCCGACCGTCGGAGGGCAGACCGCACTGAATCTGGCGGTCGAACTGGACCGCGCGGGAATCCTGGATCGCTGTGGGACGCGGCTGATCGGCGTGAGCCGCGAGGCGGTGGAGATCTGCGAGGACCGGGAGCGGTTCCTGGCTGCCGTGCAGTCGGTCGGGCTGGAGATGCCGCGCGGTTCGTTCGTCCGGACACTCGAGGAGGCGGAAGCCGTCCGGTGCGAGTTCGGCTTTCCGCTCGTCGTGCGACCGTCGTTCACGCTTGGAGGCACCGGCGGCGGGATCGCGTGGAACCCCGAGGAGTACGAGCGGATCGTGCGCCACGGGCTGGCGGAGTCCCCGATCGGGCAGGTGCTGGTCGAGGAGTCGGTGCTCGGGTGGAAGGAGTACGAACTCGAGGTGATGCGTGACGGCGCCGACAACGTCGTCATCGTCTGCTCGATCGAGAACTTCGATGCGATGGGGGTGCACACCGGGGACTCGATCACCGTCGCCCCGGCGCAGACGCTGACCGATCGCGAGTATCAGCAGCTCCGCGATGCTGCGCTGCGCATCATCCGGGCGGTGGGTGTCGAGACTGGAGGAAGCAACATCCAGTTCGCCGTCGATCCGGTGACGGGCCGCCAGTTGGTGATCGAGATGAACCCGCGCGTCTCGCGCTCGTCGGCGCTGGCATCCAAGGCGACAGGCTTTCCGATCGCCCGGATCGCGGCCAAGCTGGCCCTCGGGTACACGCTGGACGAGATCCCCAACGACATCACGCGCGAGACGCCGGCCAGCTTCGAGCCGGCGCTGGACTACGTCGTGGTCAAGGTCCCGCGCTGGGCGTTCGAGAAGTTTCCCGATACCGCGCCCGAACTCGGCACGCAGATGAAGTCGGTCGGCGAGGCGATGGCGATCGGTCGCACGTTTCCGGAGGCGCTGCAGAAGGCGCTGCGCAGTCTCGAGACGGGGCGGTTCGGGCTCGGTGGCGACGGGACGCGCGTCGTCGATCCGAAGGCGCTGGTCGACCGGCTCCGGACGCCCAACTGGGAGCGCCTGTTCTACATCAAGCACGCGCTGCTCTCCGGCTGGAGCGTCGACCGGGTCGCCCGGCTCACGCACGTCGATCCGTGGTTCCTCTCGCAGCTCGAGCGGATCGTCGACATCGAGGGGCGGCTGCGAGCGTTCGATCTCGGCGACGTACCGGACGATCTGCTGGCTGCGGCGAAACGACTGGGGTTCTCGGATCGCCAGCTGGCGGTGCTGCTCGGAGGCACGGAAGAGCAGGTCCGCGCACGGCGCCACGACCTCGGCCTGCGCCCGGTGTTCAAGCGCGTCGACACCTGCGCCGCCGAGTTCGAAGCGCACACGCCGTATCTCTATTCGACATGGGAGACGGAGTGCGAGGCGGCACCGGACGAGCGGCGCAAGGTGATGATTCTCGGCTCGGGACCGAACCGCATCGGCCAGGGCATCGAGTTCGACTACTGCTGCTGCCACGCCTCGTTCGCGCTGGCCGAGATTGGCATCGAGTCGATCATGGTCAACTGCAATCCGGAGACCGTCTCGACCGACTTCGACACGTCGGACCGGCTGTACTTCGAGCCGCTGACGCTCGAGGACGTGCTGGAGATCATCGACGTCGAGCGGCCGGAAGGCGTGATCGTCCAGTTCGGCGGCCAGACGCCGCTGCGGCTGGCCCTGCCGCTGATGCGCGCCGGCGTGAAGATCCTCGGCACCTCGCCCGAGAGCATCGACCTGGCGGAGGATCGCCAGCGTTTCGGCGCGCTGCTCGACGAACTGGGCGTGCGCGCCCCGGCCTGGGGCACGGCGCGCAGCCTCGACGAGGCGCGGACGATCGGGGAGCGGATCGGCTTCCCGCTGCTCGTGCGCCCCTCGTACGTGCTCGGTGGACGCGCGATGTTCGTCTGCTGGGACTCCAGCTCGCTGGCGGCGATGATGGAAAAGGCCGTCGCCGCCTCGCCCGAGCATCCGGTCCTGCTGGATCGCTACCTCGAGGATGCCTACGAGCTGGACGTCGACGCGCTGTGCGACGGCGAGGAGGTGCTGATCGGCGCCGTGATGCAGCACATCGAGCAGGCGGGGGTCCACTCGGGTGACAGCGCCTGCGTCATTCCGCCGTATCACGAGGCCGTCCGGCGACATCTCGGCGAGGTGCGCGAGATCACGCGCCGCCTGGCGCTGGCGCTCGGCGTGCAGGGGCTGATCAACATCCAGATGGCGATCCAGGACGGCGAGGTGTACGTGCTGGAGGTCAATCCCCGGGCGTCACGGACCGTGCCGTTCGTGTCCAAGGCCTGCGGCGTGCCGCTGGCGCGGCTGGCGACCCGGATCATGCTCGGCGCGAAGCTGGCCGATCTCGGGGTCCGCGGGACGGGGGACCGGGGGCTGTTCTTCGTCAAGGAGTGCGCGTTTCCGTTCAGCCGCTTCCCGGGCGAGGACCCGGTGCTCAGTCCCGAGATGAAGTCCACCGGCGAGGTGATGGGCGTCGGCCGGACCTTCGGCGAGGCGTTCCTCAAGGCTAGTGAAGGAGTCGGGACGTTCCTGCCGCGCGACGGAGCGGCGTTCCTCTCGGTCCACGAGCGGGACAAGCCGGGCCTGCTGCCGATCGCGCGCGGCCTGGCGGCACTGGGGCTGCGACTGCTCGCCACGCGCGGGACGGCGGAGTTCCTGCGCGGGCACGGTCTCGACGTCGAAACGGTCCACAAGGTCAACGAGGACCGGCCGCACGTGGTCGACCGGATGCTCGGCGGCGAGATCCAGCTCGTGATCAACACGCCGCTCGGCGAGCCGTCGTTCTACGACGAGCGGGCGATCCGGGTCACGGCGCTCAAGGAGAAGATCCCGCTGATCACGACGCTCTCCGGCGCGGCGGCCGCGGTCGAGGCGATCCGCTCGCTGCAGGGCGACGGGCGCGACGTGTTCGCGCTGCAGGAGATCCACCGCGCCGGCTGATCGCCGTGGCGCGACGGCGGTTCAGCTGCGCCAGTCGCGCTCCGGTTCGGGACGGTTGTCGAGCACCTCCTCGATGCGCTCGAGCACCTCGTCGTCGATCCGTGCGGCGACCGCGAGCGCTCCGAGATTCTCCTCGACCTGCTCGCGTCGCGACGCGCCCATGATCACCGAGCTGACGTTCGGGTTGCGCAGGCACCATGCCAGCGCGAGCTGGGCCAGCGAGCAGCGCAGATCGGCCGCGATCGGTTCGAGGCGGCGGACCTTCTCGATCCGCGGTCGCGCCTGCTCGCCGACCAGCCGTTCGGCGAGCCAGCCGTAGCCCTCGACGGTGGCGCGCGAGCCCGGAGGGGCCGTGCCATCGTTGTACTTGCCGGTCAGCAGGCCGCTGGCCAGCGGGCTCCACGTCGTCAGCCCAAGTCCGACCGTGCGGTAGATCGAGGCATACTCCTGTTCGACGCGGCGGCGGTGGAACATGTTGTACTCCGGCTGCTCCATCGTCGGCGGAATCAGCCGCAGTTCGCGGGCGACGGCATGCGCCTGCATGATCTCGGCGGCGCTCCACTCGCTGGTGCCCCAGTACAGCGCCTTGCCCTGGGCGATGACGTGGTTCATCGCCCGCACGGTCTCCTCCATCGGCGTGCGCGGATCCGGTCGGTGGCAGTAGAGCAGGTCGACGTACTCGAGCCCCAGACGCTGGAGCGAGGCGTCGATCCCTTCGACGATGTGCTTGCGCGAAAGACCGCGCTCGTTCGGCCCCTGGCCGCCCCAGAAGATCTTGGTCGAGATCACGATGTCGGCGCGGCGCCAGCCGGCGCGGCGGAGCACGCGGCCCATCACGCGCTCCGCCTCGCCGCCGGCGTAGACCTCGGCGTTGTCGAAGAAGTTGACCCCCGCCTCGAAGGCCGTCGTCATGCACTCACGGGCGATGTCCTCGCCGACCTGGCCGCCGTAGGTGACCCAGGCCCCGAGGGACAGCGCCGAGAGCTGGAGTCCCGAACGTCCGAGATGACGGTATTCCATCGTGCGGTCTCCTTCGGTCGCCCGATCGTCAGTAGCGGTAGTGGTCCGGCTTGTAGGGGCCTTCCGGCGGAACGCCGATGTACTCCGCCTGCTCCGGAGTCAGCTCGGTCAGGCGCACGCCGATCCGGTCGAGATGCAGGCGAGCGACCTTTTCGTCGAGGTGCTTGGGCAGCACGTAGACCTTGCGCTCGTAGTGCTCGAAGCGGGTCGCCAGCTCGATCTGGGCGAGCACCTGGTTGGTGAAGCTGTTGGACATCACGAAGCTGGGATGTCCTGTGGCGCACCCGAGATTGAGCAGCCGGCCATCGGCGAGGACGAGCACCGAGTGTCCGTCGGGGAACGTCCACTTGTCGTACTGCGGCTTGATGTTCTCGTGGACGATGCCCGGGAACCGCTTGAGGCCCGCCATGTCGATCTCGTTGTCGAAGTGCCCGATGTTGCCGACGATCGTGCCGTCCTTCATGCGCGCCATGTGGTCGACCGTCACCACATTGTAGTTGCCGGTGGCGGTGATCACGATGTCCGCCTCGTCGAGCACGTCGTCGAGCCGCTTGACTGCATAGCCTTCCATCGCGGCCTGAAGGGCGCAGATCGGGTCGATCTCGGTGATGATCACGCGCGCGCCCTGCCCGCGCAGCGCCTGGGCGCAGCCCTTGCCGACGTCACCGTAGCCGCAGACCACGGCGACCTTGCCGGCGAGCATCACGTCGGTGGCACGCATCAGTCCGTCGAGCAGCGAATGGCGGCAGCCGTAGAGGTTGTCGAACTTGCTCTTGGTGACCGAGTCGTTGACGTTGATCGCCGGGAACAGCAGCTTGCCCTCGCGCTCCAGCTCGTAGAGCCGATGCACGCCGGT
>JAJRXN010000042.1 GCA_024276295.1 Acidobacteriota bacterium | reverse complement strand
GGAGGGGACGATCGCGTGTGTGTCCTTCCCCAGCGCTGGGCTTCCCGGGGTGGGCTGGTGGGATCGAGCCCCGCAATGGGCCGGCTGGTGCGACAGTGCGCACACGTCGCCCGCGACCGCTATCCCGTGCTGGTCTCCGGCGAGACCGGCGCCGGCAAGGAGGTCGTCGCGCGACTGATCCACCGGCTCTCCTCCCGGCGCGGGCCGTTCCTGCCGGTCAACTGCGCGGCCCTTCCCGAGTCGCTCGTCGAAGCCGAACTGTTCGGTCACGTGCGCGGCGCCTTCACGGGAGCCTCGACCGCGCGGCGCGGGCTGTTCATGGAAGCCGACGGAGGAACGCTGTTTCTCGACGAGATCACCGAGATCCCGGCGCAGCAGCAGGCCAAGCTGCTGCGCGTGCTGCAGGACGGCCTGGTGCGGCCGGTTGGCAGCTCGCGACATCACCCCCTCGACGTGCGCTGCATCGCCAGCACGAATCGCGATCTGCAGCGGGCGCTCGACGAGCGGCGCTTCCGGCGCGACCTGTACTACCGACTGACCGTCCATCAGGTGCACGTGCCGCCGCTCCGCGACCACAGCGAGGACGTCCCGGAACTGGTGGCGGCGTTCGTGGAGCGCTGGCACCGGGACAATCCCGGTCTCGATCGGCCCGTCTTCACGCCCGAAGCGCTCCGGGAGCTTTCGGCCCAGCCGTGGCCCGGCAACGTCCGGCAGCTCGAGAACACGGTCCTCCGGCTGGCGTCGCGCCATGCCGGCGAGGAGATCTCCGCCGATCACGTCCGGGGCGCCCTCGACCAGTGCGGCGCGGAGCCGGCGCACGCCGAAGCGGGACCGGGGCAGGAAACGCGGCTGACGTCGCTCGAGCGGGAGGCCGTCTTCCGGGCCCTCGAACTCGCCGGGGGAAACAAGGCCGCCGCCGCGCGGCTGCTCGGCGTGTCGCGCAAGACGCTCTACGCCAAGATCCGGCTCTACCGAATCGGGACGGAGCGGCGCTGACGCGGGGCGGACCCGGGGCCCGCCCCGCGTCGGCGAACTAGAAGACGATGTCGGCGAGCAGGGTCAGCCGGTCGGACTTGACATCTCCCGGAGCCACCGAGGTCTCCTTCGAGTACTCGATGGCGAGCTTGGCGTTCTCGATCACGTAGAAGCCGAGCTGGGTCGTAAGCACCGAGTACGTGTCGGCTCCCCCGTTGAGTTCGGTCCAGTCGTAGCGCACCAACGGCACGAAGAACAGGCTGTTGTTGCGCATCGACCGGTACAGCAGTTCGGCAAAACCAGATGTGATCGTCTCCGAGCTTGCGGGGCCCGTGACGTACTCGGTCTTCGACTTCATGTACATGCCGTCGAAGTAGAACGCGCCCAGTTCGAGGTTGGCATCGACACCGATCCTCCGGATGTCGACATCGACGGGACTCCCGGTCCCGACGGTGTGCGTCCCGTCGAAGTAGAACGCGCCGACCATGTGCCCCGGCGTGAAGTCGTACGCGACGCGGGCCAAGACGTCCTGCGGGTTCTCTCCCTCGTCGTTGTTGTTCCCCGAACTGTAGCCGGCCATGTAGAACAGCTTGCCGCGCCGCCCGTAGAAGTTGATGAACTGGGCGTCGCCTCGCAGCATCGCGTTCTCGTCGGCCCCGATGTTCGGCGCGACCTTGCGCGAGACGGTCAGGCGCATGCCGCCGTCCTGAAGCGAATTGTACGGATCGGCATGCAGGATCGAACCGATGCCGGCCTTGATGTTGGCCGCGCGGCTCGGATGCCAGCCGAACGTCCCTGCGACGGTCGTGTCGAAGCCTTCCTCGTCCTCGCCTTCCAGTTCGATGAACCAGGAACCGGTGTTCCAGAAGTTGCCCGCCGAGAAGAACATGACTTCCTGGAACGGGCGGATCTTCTTGTCCTGGCCCTTCTCCTTGTCGTAGATGAACCCCTTGACGCGGGCGGCCACGGGAAAGTCCTTGTCGAATACGACACGATCGGAAAGCTGCCGGTTCGGCTGCGCCTCGGGATCGACCTCACCGTCTTCGTCCGGCATCCGGTATCCCGCCTCCTTGAACGCTCGACCGGTCGAGTTGAGATACGGCATCGCGAGATGGCAGGTCGAACAGCTCACGTTGTGCTTGCGCGCGAAGGCCGGAATCGCCTGCGCCGTCGTCACGAACAACGGCAGGCTGACGGCCATTGCGACCAGCAGTACCAGCATCCTGGCTGTCTTCATGGATTCACCGCTCCTCTCCCGGCTTGCCAGCCGTCGGGTTCACTTCGCGAACTGCCTGATGTAGACCGCGACCGCACGGATCTCGTCGTCCGTCAGCGTGTCGCCCCAGGGCGCCATCTCGTCGGACAGTCCGACGGCCGAACCGCCCTCCTTGATGCCGAGGTAGATCTCCCAGTCGGAACGCTTGCCCATGTCCTCCTTGTTGGTGAAGTCGCGGGGCTTCGGATCGAGATTGCGCGCCATCAGCCCGTTGCCGTCCCCTTTCTTGCCATGACACTTCTGGCAGTACTGCTTGTAGATCCGCCGCCCGAGCTTCGGGTCCCCCTGCAGCGAGAATCCCTCGGGCGCCGGCCTGACCGTCGCGCCGGAAGCCTCGCCGGCGCTGGACAGGGACACCTGGCCGATCGAGATTCCGGCCATCAGCACGATCACGGCCAGCGCCGCCATCGCACCTCGTGTTGTCGTTTCGTTGGTCATTTCGTTTCTCCATCGGGTGTGCCGGCAGCTCCACGTCCGCCGCGCTCGGCGGACTCGCCGAGCGAAAGCAGGAAGTCCGCCAGGTCGAAGGCCTCGGGGATCCCCACCGGCTGTTCCCTGTTTCGATACCAAGATTGCATCGCCGTGCCTTTCCGCCCCTCGATCGTCGTCATCACGAGGAACGGCCGCGTCACGAGCGACAGGAAGTCGGGGTTGGCCAGCCCGGGGGCCGTCAGGCCGAATCCGTCTTCGCCATGACATTCCGCGCAGCGGGACGCGTAGAGATCGCGACCGCGGGCCGCCGCCGCCGGATCGGGAGCGGGAGGCGCTGCGGGCGGGACCATTCCCGACCAGGTCCTGAGATAGTCGACCATCGCATGCAGATCGGCGGTCGACGGCGTGCCGACGACCGCGCGCGCCGCGGGGGATGCATGATCGCCGATCCGCGCCGCGAGATAGTCGTCGGAGGCCCAGGCGAGGTAGGGGGCGCTGTTGAGCATCGGCCCGCGCCCGCCTTCGCCCCGCGCACCGTGGCAGTCGGCGCAGGTGGCCGTCCAGATCTGCTGCCCGAGGTAGGAATGGAGGCCGTCCGCGGCCTGCACGGAGGCGCGGGGACGCGCCCCACCGGGTGCCAGGAACGCGACGAGGTCACGCGCGTCCTGCGGGCGGAGGAACGCGAACGAGGGCATGCCCTCCTCCACCCAGCCGCTCATGATCGCGCGGTAGAGCAGCTCGGGCGTGAAGTGGCGCAGCGCCGCGGGGGCCAGCAGGTCGCGGCCGAAGCGCGGCTCGTCGTCACCGCCGACATGGCAGTGCGCGCAGCGCGCCTCCCAGACGGCCTTTCCGTTGGCAGGATCCGCCCGCCTCGCCGACAACGCCTCCCAAGGCCGCGGCTTCGAGGCCTGGTCGAAGAGATAGCCGACGATGGCGTCGATCTCCTCCTCGCGCAGCCCCCCGTCGTCCTCGCCCCACGACGGCATGTAGCGCCCGCGCCGGCCGCGCTCGATCGTCGCCTTGAAGTACCGCGGGGTGACCGTCGCCAGCACGCCTCGCGTGGCGATCATCGGGGTGACGAGCCCCAGCGTCTCAAGTTCGGCGCCGCTGCCCCACGGCCCGTGGCAGGCCGAGCAGAAGGTCACGAACAGGCCGCGGCCGGTGGTCGGGAAGTCGCGCTGCAGCCGGTAGACGAACTGCGCCCGGTCGGGAGGGGAAAGCTCCATCGGAATCTTCTCGCCCCGCAGCGAGAGCAGGAACGTGACGAGGCTGTTCAGGTCATCCTCCCGCTCGAGGTCCTCGGGATCGACCGGCGGCATCCTGGAGCCCTCGACAAGTCCCTGCGGATCGAGCAGGTGATCGAGAAGCCAGCGGGAAAGCGTGTCGCGATCCGAGCGTCCCTCCGGCGCAATGGACCGCGCATCACGATCTCCGATCGCCGAAAGATCCGGCCCGACATCCCCTCCGACCGGGCCGCGACGATGGCAGCCCATGCAGCCGAGCTGGAAGAACACCATCTTGCCGCGGGCGAGCCGGTCGGCGCCGGTCCGGGTCCGCAGCCACTGCGTCAGCACGGCGGCCTCGTCGGCGGCGAGCGACGCCAGGTGAACCACGTCGTCGTCGACCGGCTTGAGGCCTCGGTGACGCTCGAGCCACCGTTCCGGAATGCCCCGCAGCGCGATTCCATCGAGCGGCCTGGC
>JAJRXN010000481.1 GCA_024276295.1 Acidobacteriota bacterium | reverse complement strand
TGGTGTGCCGACTACCACGACCTGCTCCGCGCACGGCTGCGTGCCTGGTCTGCGCGGGCCGAGGAGATCCTCGGGGCCCCGCTGCGCACCGCTGCGCTCGTCGACACCTCGGCCGTGCTCGAACGGGAGCTAGCGATGCGGGCTGGTCTCGGCTGGATCGGGCGCAACACCTGCCTGATCGGCCCGCGGGGCGACTCCTGGCGTTTCATTGCCGTGCTGCTCGTCGATCGCGAGATCGTGGCGCCGAAGCCCTAGCCGGTGCATGAACGTTGCGGGAGCTGCCGGGCGTGTCTCGATGCCTGCCCGACGGACGCGTTCGACGCGCCGTTCCAGCTCGACGCGCGACGCTGCATCTCCTACCTGACGATCGAGCATCGCGGTGCGATCGACCCCTCGCTGATGGAGGCCACCGACGACTGGCTGTTCGGCTGCGACGTGTGCCAGGAGGTCTGTCCGTGGAACCGGCGCGTCGAGCCCGCGGACGACCCGGCGTTCGCGCCGCTGCCGGCGCTGGCGGAGATCGGCCTCGCGTCGCTGCTCGACGCGGACGAGGCGCGGATCCGCGAGCTGACACGCGGCTCGCCGCTGGCCCGCGCGCGGCCAGCCGGCCTGTTGCGCAACGCCCTCGTCGCGGCGGTCCATGCCGGATTGCACGACGAGGCGCTGCACGCCGCGTGGCGTCTTGACGGCCACGAGGACGACGGAGTGCGCGCCGCGGCGCGGTGGGTGATCGAACGGGCGGAAACGGGAAGTCAGGACTGATCGTCGCGCGCGAGGACCTCGAGCAGCGCTGCGGTGCCGCGTTCGAGGATCGCCGGGCCGTGGGCGGGAAACAGCATGTCGGGCCGGATCTCCTCGATCAGCCTGCGGACCGTCTCGCGCGTGCGTTGCGGGTTCTCCTGCAGCTTGTCGGGCACGAACATCAACGGGGAGTCCTCGTCCTCGCGGATCAGCAGGTCGCCGAGAAACAGCGCCGCGCGGCCGTCGGGCCTTTCGTGGAGGAACGAGAAGTGCAGGTGCGCCGGCCCCGGCGGGTGCAGCACGCGCAGGCCACCGGGCAGCTCGTCGTCCGCCTCGTAGCGGTGGTCCGGGTCGCCATCGAGCCCGCTCGCGGCTTCCGGCGCCCAGACGGGCACGCCTAAGTGCTCCCGGAGCCGCCACGAGGCGCGCTGATGGAATCCGCCGGTCAGACAGATCGCCTGCACCGGAGCGAGCCGCGCTGCCAGTGCCTCGTCGAGCGGCAGCGGGTCGATCAGCACGGTGCCGTCCGGGGTCCTGAGCGCCCAGGCGTCGGACCGGAAGGAGACGCGGTCGTCCCGCACGGTCCAGTGCAGGACGTCATCGAGGACGGACGTGATCGCCCGGGCACGGGACTTCGGCTCGCTCATCGGTTCCTCCGGGCCGGTGCGCGGGGATTCTACCCTTCGCCGGGGACGGTGTCGGCCTGACGCGCGGCCCGGGAGAGCCCGTAGAGCAGATCGAACGTCACCGGCACGACGACGAGCGTCAGCACCGTCGCGAACGACAGCCCGAAGATCACGGCGACCCCCATCGGTCCCCACCACTGGGTCGACTCGCCGCCGAGCCGCAATGCTCCCGCGAGGAAGTCGAAGTTGATGCCGACGGTCAGCGGCAGCAGGCCGAGCACGGTCGTCACCGCCGTCAGGATCACCGGACGCAGTCGGGTCTCGCCGGCCCGCAGGATCGCCTCACGGCGCGGCGTGCCGGCGGCGAGTTCCTGGAGGATGAAGTCGCACAGCACGATCGCGTTGTTGACGACGATCCCGGCCAGCGAGATCACGCCGATGCCGGTCATGATGATCCCGAACGGCGTCGCCGTGACGATCAGCCCCCACAGCACGCCGATCAGGCTGAGCACCACCGAGACGAGGATCGTCAGCGGCGTGACCAGCGAATCGAATTCGGTGACCAGGATGAACGCGATCAGCAGCAGCGCGACGAGGAAGGCGCGCGAGAGAAACCGCTCGGCCTCGCGTTCCTCCTGCTGGGCGCCGGCGAACTCCCAGCTCACGCCGGCGGGGAGGTCCATCTCGTCGAGCACCGCCGCCGCCGCGCGCCGCATCGGCTCGTCCTGGAAGCCGCGGCCGTAGTCCACGTCGGCCTCGATCGTGATCACGCGGTCCAGGTCGACCCGGCGGATCGCCGCGGGACCGGCGCCGCGCACGATCTCGACCAGGCTGCGCAGCGGAATCAGGCGCCCGTCCTCGTCGAGGATCGTCAGCTCCTCGAGCGCATCGAGCGACTTCCGGTCACTCTCCGGCAGCCGGACGACGATGTCGTACTCGTTTTCGCCGGTGCGGAACTTGCCCACCTCGGCGCCGGCCAGCGCGGTGCGGACCGCCAGCGCGATCTCGCGCGTGCTGGTCCGCGCGCGCGCGGCCGCGTCGCGGTCGACGATCACGCGGATCTCTGGGTTGCCGGCGTCGTAGTCGTGATCGACGTTGAGCAGGCCGTCGATCGTGCGCATCCGCCGCACGGCCTGTTCGGCGATCCGGCCGAGTGCGGCGTAGTCCTCGCCCTTGAGCCGGATCGTCACCGGCTTGCCGGTCGGCGGTCCGTCCTCCGGCCTGTCGACGACGAGGTTGACCCCCGCGAACCGCCCGGCGAGCCGTCGCCGGACCTCGTCCATCGTGAGCCGCGAACTCCGGGTGCGTTCGAAGAACGGCGGCATGTTGAGCGTCACGCGGCTCTCGTTGGAAGTCCCGTCGACGCCGAAGCTCGAACCGTCGTTCGAGATCCCCTTCGAGCCGACGTTGGCCAGCATGCTCTCGACGTCCGGCAGGTCGGCCAGCAGGTCCTCGATCCGCCGGACGACGCGGTCCTGGGCCTCGAGGTTGGTTCCCGGCGGAAACTCGAGATCGACGAAGATCTGCCGCGGGTCGGTGTCCGGGAAGAACTCGACGCCATGGCCCAGCGCGCCGTAGGCGAGGACCGTCAGCGCGAGGAACAGCACCATAGAGCCGAGCACCGGCAGCCGGTGCCCGAGCGCCCAGTCGAGCAGCCGGCGGTACGCGGCGGTCAGAGGCTTCCGGCCTTCGCGGCGCCGCCGGATCGGCGGGCGGAACAGCCGCAGCGCGAGCGCCGGGTTGAACACCAGGGCGACGAACAGCGAGGCGCTCAGGCCGAAGATCAGCGTCAGCGGCAGGAACTTCATGAACTCGCCGATGATCCCCGGCCAGAACAGCAGCGGCGCGAACGCGCACAGCGTCGTCGCGGTCGAGGCGATGATCGGCATCGCCACCTCGCGGGCACCCTCGAGCGCCGCGCGGCGCGGATCGTGGCCCAGCTCGCGATGCCGGAAGATGTTCTCGACGGTCACGATGGCGTTGTCGACCAGCATCCCGAGCACGAGCACCAGGCTGAACAGCACGACCATGTTCAGCGTGTAGCCCACCGTGGCCAGCACGATGAACGTGATCAGCATCGAGAACGGGATCGCGGCGGCGACGATCACCGCGGGGCGCCAGCCGAGCGCCACGAAAAGCACGCCGAGCACGAGCAGCAGTCCCGAGAGGATGTTGTTCTCCAGCTCGTGGACCATGTCGCGGATGTCGTTCGACTGGTCGCCGACGATCGACAGCTCGGCGGAGGCCGGCAGTCGGCGCGAGAGGTCCGCCAGCCGGTCACGGACCGCGTCGGCGACCTCGATGATGTTGGCGCCGGTGCGCTTTTCGACCGTCAGCGAGATCGCCGTGCGCCGGTCGACACGTGCGCGGCTCGACTCGTCCTCGTAGCCGTAGACCACGCGACCGATGTCGCCGATCCTCACCGGTCGTCCGCCGCGATCGTCGATCACGAAGCTGGCGATCTCGAGCGGATCGCTCACCTCGGCCGGCGTGCGGACGAGCAGCCGCTGACTGCCGATGTCCACGCTGCCGGCCGGCAGCGTCAGGTGCTCGCGTTCGATCGCCTCCTCGACGTCGACCAGGCCGAGACCGAAGGCGGCCAGCCGCTGGGGATCGACGAAGATCTGCACCTCGCGGTCGCGGCCGCCGATGATGCTGACCAGGTTGACGCCGGGGATCTCCTCGAGTTCGTCACGGATCTCGTCGGCGATCTCCTTGAGCCGGTCCATCCCCAGATCCGCGGCGACGTTGACGACCATGATCGGCAGCCGCGCGAAGTCGAAGTCCTGGATCACCGGGTCCTCGGCGTCCGGCGGCAGCTCGGGCTTCGCCAGATCCACCTTCTCGCGGACCCGTTGCAGCGCGGTGTCGAGATCGACGTCCGGATTGAGTTCGACTTCGATCAGCGAGAACCCGTCGAGCGAGGTCGAGCGCAGCTCCTTGAGACCGGAGAGC
Source organism: Acidobacteriota bacterium (assembly GCA_024276295.1). Taxonomy (GTDB): domain Bacteria; phylum Acidobacteriota; class Polarisedimenticolia; order J045; family J045; genus J065. The sequence goes on along the minus strand of JAJRXN010000481.1, from coordinate 7,134 downwards.
CCCTTGAGTTCGGTCTCGATCTTGCGGGTGACCTGGCTTTCGATGTCCTCGGGCGTCGTTCCGGGGTAGGCCGTCGAGATGATCATGAACGGGATGCGGATCTCGGGGAACGACTCGCGCGGCAGGTCGCGGTAGGTCACCAGGCCGCCGATCGCGACGATCAGCATCAGGACGTAGACGGTCAGCGGCCGCTGGAGCGCGGCCCGGATCAGCGGGGTCACCGGCAGGTCTCCGTCAGCACCGGCTGGCCGTCGACGAGGTCGGCCTGGCCGGCGACGACGACGAGGTCGCCGGAGGCGAGACCCTCGCGGACCAGCGCCCGCGAGCCCTCGATCGCGCCGACCTCGACCTCACGGAGCCGCGCCCGGCACGTGTCGTCGACGACGAAGACGACCGGCCCGTCGGCGCGCGGGAGCACGGCGTCGTACGGCACGACCAGCGCGTCGGTGAACCGGCGCCGGTCGAGCGAGGCCCGGCCGACCATCCCCGGGCGCAGCGCGCGGTCGGCGTTGCGCAGCGCCAGCTCGACGCGGAACGTCCTCGTGTCGCTGTAGGCGGCCGGCGAGACGAACGAGACCGTGGCGGGGAACGAGCGCCCGGGATAGGCGTCGAACTGCAGCACGGCGGGTCGGCCGGTGACCAGCCACGCCGCCTCGGTGTCGGGAACGGACACCACCGCCTTGAGCCTGGCGATCGCCTGGATCGTGACGATCGGCGTTCCCGGCGGGACGCCCTCGCCCGGTTCGACCGGCCGGTCGAGGGCGATTCCTTCGATCGGCGAGCGGATCACCGCGCGCTCGACGCGGGCCTTCATCTCGTCGACCACCGCGCGCGCCCGGTCGCGCTGCGACGTCGCCGCGACGAGATCCTGCTTCGGAACCGCCTGGCGTTCGAACAGCCGGCTGACCTTGGTGAAGTTCGCCTCGGCCGCCATCAGGTCGGCCTCCGCCTGGGCGAGCTGGGCCTGAGCGAGATCGTCGCCGACGCGGGCCAGCTCCTGGCCCGGGCGGATCCGGTCGCCCTTGTCGAACAGCACGCGGCGCACCGTGCCGCCGAACTCCGCCGAGAGCGTGACCTCGTGCCACGCCTCGAGCGTCGTGGCGACGACCAGCCGCTCGGTGAACGCGGTGGGGACGACCCGCTCCACGGCCACGCGCACCGGATTGGGCTCGCCGGTCGCACGCGGAGCCGGGCGCGGAAACGAGGCCCGCTCCGTCTCGCCGGCGGGCGTTCCGCAGCCGGACAGCACGGCCAGGGCGATGGAAACGACCGCGATGCCGGGCTGTACCGGACTGAAGAACCCGTTCATTCGTCATTCTCCGGGACATGCAGGAGCAGCCGGCCCGCGAGGCGGTCGAGTTCGGCCCGCGCGACGAGGGCATCGTGGATCGCTTCGATGCGCTGGAACCGCGCCTCGGTCAGCATCCGCTGGGCCTCGAGCACCTCCAGCTCGGTGGCGGCTCCCCAGCGTGCCTCCTCCTCGGCGACCCGCAGCGCCTCTACGGCCTGGGCGACGGCGTCGATGGCCGCCGCGGCGGCCTGTCGCGCCTGCCGGTAGGCGGCGTGCTGGCCGGCGATCTCCCGCGCGACGGCACCGGCGCGACTTCGTTCGCGCAGCTCGTTCTGGCGGCGCTGCGATTCGATCTGTCGCACGCGCGAGCGGGCATCGAGGCCGTCGAACAGTTTCCAGCGCAGGAAGATCCCCGCGTTCCAGGCGGCGAACTGCGTGTTGGTCAGTTCGCTGGTGAAGATCGTGCGGATGCCCCAGCTTCCGTTGAGCGTGATCTCCGGCAGCAGTTCGGCCCGCGTCGCCTGCGCCTGCAGCGCCAGCGCCTCGCGCTCGACCGCCAGGGCCCGCAGTTCCGGCCGCGCCTGCCCGCGTTCGATCAGCTCCGGCAGCGGCGGCGGTTCGGGCAGTTCTTCGCGATCGAGCAGGCCGGGAGCCGCGGCGACCGCGGCCAGCGCGGGGCGACCGAGGGCCTCGTTGAGCGCGGTCCGCGCGCGCTCGATGCTCCCGTCGACGGCGATCTCGCGTGGCCGAAGACCGGCCAGCGCCGCCTCGGCCTGCAGGAGCTGCAGCTTCGTGCCGGCGCCGATCTCGAGAAAGTCGCGGGCCCGCGAGACCTGACGTTCGCACGACGCGCGTTCGGCGCGCAGGACCTCGCGGCGCTGTTCCTCGAGCGCCAGATCGTAGAGCGCGACGAGGGCGTTGCGCGCCGCATCGAGCGCCGCGTCGTCGATCTCCTCCCGCCGCTGGTCGCGCAGGACCTCTGCCGCACGGATGCCCGCTCCGATCTTGCCGAACGAGTACAGCGTCTGCTCGAGCGAGACGCCGTAGTAGTAGGTCGTCACCGAGATCGGCGTCGGGTCGAACCGGAACAGCTCGGTGATCCGCGCCACGATCGGATCGACCGTCGCATCCCCGCCGGCGTCGCCTCCCGCCAGATCGGCGAAGTTCGGACTGTTGAGCAGTACCGGGTCCCGCGTGCGATCGATCGAGATCGTGCCTTCGACGTTCGGCAGCGCGCGGGCCCGCGCCTGGTCGATCCGGCCCTCGAGTTCGACGGCCCGTTCGCGCCGTTCGGCGACGTCCGGGTGGCCGGCGACCGCCATCCGCACGGCCAGTTCCGGCGTGACGACCAATGTGCCGGGTGCTTGCTCGTCGTCGGTCTTCGCCGCCACCGCGCCGACTACGGAGGCGGCGATCCCCAGGCAGACGGCGCCCTGCGCGGCCGCCCGGCGCAGACTTCCAGATACGTTCATTCCGGATGCCTCCCGACCGCGACAGGATAGGCTTCCCCGCGCCCCGTTCAACGACGCGCAGGCCTTGCAGGCCGCCAGCAGCAGGTTCTTCGCTGCGAACGGTCAGTCGGCGGCCGCCCGGCGGATGCGACGCAGGAGCGTCTCTCCGACCAGGACCAGGACGTAGGCGGCCACCGCCAGCAGGATCGTCGTCGCGCCGGTCGGCAGGTCGGGTCCGTAGCTGACTGCCAGTCCGGTCGACGTCAGCCCGGCCGACACGAGCGTCGCCACGACGATCGCCCGGCCGAGCGTCGCGGTCGTCCGCCCCGCGATCGCCGCCGGAATCGTCAGCAAGGCGAGGACGAGCACGATGCCGACCACGAGTGTCAGCAGGACGACGGTCACCGCCGTCAGCAGCAGCAGCAGCAGGTGGACCGCTTCGGTGTCGATCCCCTGCAGGCGTGCGAACTCGGGATCGAAGCAGGCGGCGACGATCTGCTTGTGCCAGCACAGCGCTACGGCGACGACGAGCAGATCGAGTCCGGCCATCAGCCAGAGGTCCTGCGGCTGGACCAGCAGCACGTTGCCGAACAGGTCGCTCATCAGGTCGCGCGCGTAACCCGGCGTGCGGCTGACGAACAGCACGCCGAGCGCCATCCCCAGTGCCCACACCGCGGCGATCAGCGTGTCCTCGCGCTCGCCGAAGCGCCGGCCGACCAGTCCGACGACGAGCGCGGCGAGCAGTGCCGCCGCCAGGGCGCCGTGGACCGGTCGCAGGGCTGTCCAGCCGTGGACCTCGTGCAGGTAGCGCGCCGCGCCGAGCCCGCCGAGCACGGCGTGGGCGATCGCGCCGGCCATCACGCTGACGCGGCGGACGACGACGTACGGCCCGACGATCCCCGCCGCGATCGACGCGAGCAGTCCTGCCGCGAGCGAGCGCTGAAGGAACGCGTGCTCTCCGACTGCGCCGAGAAACGCGTTCACGGGGCCGGTCTCCGCAGATCGTGACCGTGCTCGACGGCCGAGTGGCCGGCTCCATAGAGATCCTGCAGCGTCCGGCCGTCGAGTTCGGTCGTCGGGTGGACGGCGACGCGCCGGCCGACGCAGATCACCTCGTCGACGAGCCGGTAGACGACCGCCAGGTCGTGGGAGACGAGCAGGATCGTCATCCGCTGGCGCAGCCGCCGGAGCAGCTCGTGGAACCGCGCGCCGGCCGCCATGTCGACGTGGGCCGTCGGCTCGTCGAGCAGCAGGAGCTTCGGCTCGCCGGCCAGCGCGCGGGCGACGAGCACGCGCTGGCGCTCGCCCCCGGACAGTTCGGCGACACTCCGCCGGGCCGCCGCCGCGAGACCCGCCTCGTCGAGGGCCGCGCGCGCCGCGTCGATGTCCTGCCTGGCGTAGGGCCCGAACCGCGGCGCCCGGTGCAGTCGGCCCATCAGCACCGCGTCGAGGACCCGCATCGGGAAGCGCGGGTCGAGGGCGACGTGCTGAGGCACGTAGCCCACCACGCCGCGCATCGCCTCCGGCGGACGGCCGAAGACCCGGACCTCGCCGGTCCAGGGGCGCAGAAGTCCAGCGATCAGCTTGAGCAGGGTGGTCTTGCCACCGCCGTTGGGGCCGACGAGGGCCGCGAAGCGTCCGGCGGGGATCGCCAGGTCGACGTCGTCGATCACCCGCCGCCCCGGCTCATAGCCGAAGGACACGCCGGAGAGCGCCACGGCCGGCACAGCGGCCTCGCCGTTCATCGACCCCCCCCCGCTCCGCAGGCAACGGCGACCGCCTCGCCCAGCGCCGACAGGCCGCGCACGTAGTCTCCGGACAGGGGATCGGCGAGCACGACGCGGGCGCCGAGCGCTGCGGCGACCGCCTCGGCGCTGCGGCGTCCGGCCTGCGGCTCGACGAGCACCACCTGGGCGCCGGCCGCGCGGGCGGCCTCGATCACCTGCGCGAGTCGCCGGGGACCGGGCTCCTTGCCGTCCGGTTCGATCGCGATCTGCCGCAGGCCGAACCGCTCGAGAAACGGCGCGAGCGCCCCGTGCATCGTGACGACGACCCCGCCGCGACAGGGGGCGAGTCGTCGGGCAATGCGGCGCTCGAGCGAGGCGATCGTCGCGGCGAGGCGTTCGAGTCCTTCTTCGTATCCGGACCGGTGCGCCGGGTCGATCCGGGCCAGCACCGCCGCCACGCGGCGGGCCTGCTCGAGAGCCGCTGCGGGGTCGACCCAGAAGTGGGGCGGGGAGCCTTCCGGTGCGGGGACGACGAGCACGTCCTCGTCGGCCAGGGCTTCCAGGCGGCCGAGCAACCTCTCTTCGAACGGGAGGCCGCTGGCGACGACGATCCGCACGCCCTCGAGGCGGACGAGCTGATGCGGGGTCGGTTCGAAGAGGTGCGGGAAGACCCCTTCGGGGACCAGCGACTCGACGTCGGCCAGAGGGCCCGCGATCCGGCGGACCAGGTCGGCCTGGGGCGGCAGGACGGCGAGCACCCGCGGGCGAAGGCCGTCACCGATCGCCTGCGCCCGGCTTCCCGCCGCCGCGAGCGCCAGGAGAAGAAGGACCGCCAGCGGTCGCGACAGGCGACTCACGTCCCGTCCCCGGTGTCCGGCGCCGGGTCGCGGGGCTCCTCGCCCGCGTGGCAGACCAGGCGCGGGGTCTGACAGGTGCCGCACTGCTCGAGCGAGTGGGCCCGCGAGAATTCCCGCCAGTGGCTCTGCTGGTGGCCGGTCAGGATCCCGGTTCCACGGCATACCGGGCAGACGCCGTCGAGGGCCGCGAGGATCGCAGCTCGGATGAACTCGGATCGATTCGGAATGCCCCGCATGGCTGCGGTCAGCTCCGGATCGGCCTTGAAGGAAATGATCTCGGTCTGTCTCGCGCCGCGTCCCATCGCGCCCTCGCGCCCGGATTCGCCGGGTGCGACCATGGTAATACGGATTAATACCAGCGTCGAACGGACCGCCGACCCGGCGAAGCTTGCGCGGCGACCGCGTCTCGTCTACCTTTCCGCGTCGCACGGATGGCACAGGCGTGCCGCGGAAATCCGTGCGTTCGAGGCCGGAACGATGAAGGAAGGAATCCACCCCGACTATCACCCCGTCGTCTTCGTCGACGGCGGTGCCGACTTCGAGATGGTCTCCCGTTCGACGCTCAAGAGCGACCAGACGCGGGTGATCGACGGGGTCGAGCACTACGTGATCCGCGTCGACATCTCGTCCGCGTCGCACCCGTTCTTCACGGGCAAGCAGCGGCTGCTCGACACGGCGGGACGCGTCGAGAAGTTCAACCGCAAGTACCGCAAGCGCGCCAAGCGCTGAGCGCCATGGCGGCTGCCGAGCGAGGGGACGGGCCGGCCCGTCCCCTTTTGCATGGGACGCGGTGAACTCCGGCACGCACGGCGACCGTGCGCCGCGGCGGTGGTGGAGCGAGGCGGCCAGGTTCCTCGCGCCGCCGCTGGGCATGGCGGTCCTGCTGACCGTCTTGTTCCAGTTCTACGATCCGTACGTTCCGGTGACCGGCAACCTGCTTCCCGAAGGGAGCTTCGAGTCACCGCCGGCAGGTCCGGATGCCGGCGCCCGGTGGGAGGGCTGGGGCGCCTGGGCCGAGCCGGCTCCCGGGCAGGGGCGTGACGGCTCGACCGGCGTGCGATTGTCGAGCGACGGCCGGCACCGGGGCCGGCTGAAGTTCCTGCTCGACCGGCCGGACCGCTTCGACGCGCTGGTCCTGCGCGGCTGGTTCAGGCCGGAGGCGATCGAACCGGGAACGCGCGGCTGGCAGATGGGCCGGCTGCTGGCGTTCTTCCGCGGTCCCGACGGCAAGCCCCGATGGGACGGCAGCCACTTCGGCTGCAGCGCGATCGGCACGCACGGCTGGCGCCTGTGTCGCGGCGCGTTTCCCGTGCCCGAGGACGTGACGAGCGTCGAGATCGTCGCGCAGAACGCCGGAGTCTCGGGCGTGCTGCTCGTCGACGATCTCGAACTGCGCGGGGCCGAGCGGCGCGGCAGTCTGGCGCTCGTGCTCGTCCTGTCGACGATCGGATGGGTCGTCGCGTTCGGCTGGCCGGTCGTCCGGCTGCGGCCCTGGCGCCGCCGCTGGGGCGTGGCGATGCTCGTCCTCGCTCTGCTGATCGTCGTCGGCGCCGTCGTTCCTCCGCGGACCTTCGTCGAAGCGGCCTCCCTGCCGGAGACCGTCGCCGAGCGGATGACGGCGACGACCGTCCGTTCGAAGTCGTCCGCCGATCCGTCGCCCCGGCCCCGGCAGGGACAGGCGGCCGGCGAGGTGCCGCGGACTCGGCGTTCCTCCGGCAGTCCACCCGCGCCGGCCGGAGCCGGAGCAGAGGCGCAGGGCGCGGCGGCGCCCCACCCCGAGCCGACGCTGGCGATGCGGCTGCAAGATC
>JAJRXN010000041.1 GCA_024276295.1 Acidobacteriota bacterium | reverse complement strand
GGACGGACGCCCCCCGGGCGACCGTCACGACCGTCCGCATGCGGACACCTGCCCCGGACACCGTCCGGACACTCCACCCAGATACGCACCAACAAGCTGCGCTACACGTAGGAAGGCTCCCACCCACGCGCCGATCGCGGGAGACACTTCCTCGGCACACCTGTCGCGATCAGAAACCTTCCGGAGCACCGGGATCACGTAGGTCGATCAGGACCAGTCGTCGATGCATGCCGCCAGCGTGCGGCTTCGGGGGCCTCGGGACGACACCGCGACTGCAGCCCGCCGTGCGAGTTCGCGCGGCGCGCCGCGTCACGCGGAAGACAGACCCCGCCCTCGGTCGGAGTGTTCAGCGACGCCGGCGTCAGCGGCCCAACTCGACGACCACCTCTTCACCCTCTCTGAGGCGAACGGTCTCACGCTCCTTGCCGAGCTGGACCGTCCATCGACCGGGGGGCAGCGGCGCAAACACGAGTTCCCGCGCGGCGGCCGACACGTCGGGAACTACGATCATCGTCCAATCCCGACCGGCACTGTCCCGCACGACTCCCGGCGGCAGATACGCCCGACCGTCGAGCCGCGGCAGGAGTCCCGCATCGAACCGCACACGAAGCGTCCCGCCCCGCCGCAGAATCAGGCGCACGGGCTTGCGTCCTCCGGCGGTGAATACCAGCGGCCCCTCGACGGCCGGCGCCAAGCCGGGGGCCCGTGCCACGACCAGCACCGGCGTGTCGGGCGGAGGCGAGAGCTGCGCGTCCGGCTCGCCGCAGGCCGCCGCGACGGCGTTCCCGCCCGGCCCCCACGCCGCCACGCGCCAGCGCACGACGCATCCGTCCGGCACGGCGCCGGAAGCGTCCGTCACCGTCACGCGCAGGCCGCCCGCCCTCTGCAGCCGGAAGGTGACCGGCTCATCGTCCGGCAGTTCGGCGATCTCCCGGACCATCGATTCATACGCGTCCAGGCCCGGCACCAAGGCATCCCCCCTGGCTTCGAGATAGCGAAAGCGATCCGGCACGAAGATCCTGAACCGTCCCCGGCTGTCGGTCCCCGCCTCCGCGTACTCCCCGTTGCACACGCTTGCCAGCCCGCGGAGATCGTCCACGTAGAGCGGGCTCGTCGTGTCGACGAGAACCGCCCGGCAGAGCGACCCGGCCCCGCCGCGCGCCACGACCGGCCGATGCGCCAGCGGCTCCCCGGTCCCGGCATCGACGACCTCGCCCTCGATGAACCGTCCGGGGAACTCGACCTCGAGCGGCTCGTCGCTGCGACGAAGGGCGACTTCGGCCACGCGCCTGAGCAGAGGTTTCTCGGGAAGCGGCGCGGAGAGCGTCTGCCGCCCATCTGAGAACACGAGTCCAGGCTTCCCTGCGTTTCCCTCGGGCATCGAGAGGCGGACATGGCCGCTGCGGTCGGTCCGCCCCACGTCCAGTACGGAGAGTTCCGCGGCCTGCTCGGTCACCAGCGTCACCGCCACTTCCGACCACGGCCTGCCGTTGCGCCGGACGACGAGGTGCAGCGGCCGACCGGGCGTGAAGTCCACGACGTACTCGCCGTCTCTCCGCACCTCCAGGCGCCGCGCGGCGATCCAGGAGCCGTCCTCCGGGTCCAGGAGCTGGACGTCCACGATGCCCTCGGGAACGCCGTCGATCGCGAATCTCCCGCTCGCATCGACCGTCGCACGACGCACGAAACCCTCCACCGTGGCGACGAGCCGACGTCCGACCAGCGGCACCTGGTCGGTATCCATCGCCGTCCCGCTGATCCGCCCGCCCCGCCCCAGATGAATCGTCGAGACTTCCTCCGAGGCGTCCAGTACCGTGGGCGCGTACCCGTCGGCGGCGATGACGGTCTCGTCGACCCAGGATGCCAGTCTCCGCCTCGAATCCGGACACCGGACGACGAGCCTCCCGTCGACACCGGACCTCCACGCCGGCCAGATCCGCGCCCATGGTCCTTCCGCGAATGCGGGAAGCGACGCCGCAAACGCACCTTCGATGCCATGGCCGGTACGCCGGTCGACGATCCTGACTTCGTGGCACCGAGTCCGGTCCAGCACCACGACCACCGGCTCCCTCTTCTCCGTCCCGACGATCACCTGCTGGACGCCGAAGAGCGGCGCCCCGACGAGGACGCGGTGTCGGCCCTCGGCCAGGCCGTCGACCGCGTAGTCACCGGTCTCGCTCGCGAGGACGCGCGGCCGATATCCCTCCAGGGCGAACTCCACGGATCCGCCACGGGCGGCGCCGAGCTTCCGCACGCCGGGACCTTGCAGGTCCCTCGCCAGGGAAAGAACCGCGATCCGCGATCCGGACAGGATCTCCTCCGGCACCACGGTGAGTCGGATCCGGCGAACCGGCCGCCCCGCCTCGTCGCGAATCCGCAAGGTCCTGCTTGCGCCTCGCTCGATCCTGACATCCAGTCTCGCACGGGGTTCACCGTCGAGTTCGATTTCACGGCGAACATGACCGTCCGCCCATACCACGAGAGCATGTCGTCCCTTGCCGACACGCGGCAGGTTCGCCACGCCGTCGGCGTTCGTCCCGACCCTTCCAAGAAGGACGTGATTCTCCCGTTCGTCGATCGACCACAAAGACGCACGGGCGCCCTCGAGGGGAAGGCCGTCTTCACCGCCCGGTCCCAGCACGCGGACAGCGAGAGCGCGGGCGGGAGCACCGCCCGCAGCCATCCCGACGGCGATCGCCGCGGCAACCAGCGACATCAGGCGCATCCATCGTGTCATGATCCCCTCCCGGCCGGGACCGCGCGCGGGCCGTATCGACGGGAGCGCCCGCTACCCGACCACGCTCCACTTTCCGGGAACCGCACCCCGCACCGCCGGACGCACGGCTCGCGAACGACGGCGCGGGGCATGGTCATGTGCGATCGTGCGCTCTCCTTCTACGCACCGTTTCCGGCCTGTCGCCGGGATCCGCCACAAATCCACACCGGCTTCTCGTACGTCCCGAGCGACCCGCCCTCGTGCCACGCATCCGGAAGGGTTCCGCCAGGTCGGCTGTCCGCCGTCTTCGATGGATCGGTCGTCATCACACCGAGACTCGGATTCTTGCCGAAGC
>JAJRXN010000480.1 GCA_024276295.1 Acidobacteriota bacterium | reverse complement strand
CGGCCCGCGGGAAGGTCCTCGTACCGCAGGATGCCGGTGAGCTGTCCACGGGTCCGGATCGGGACGTCGAGCAGGCTGCAGCGCGGTCCGAGCGTCAGGCCCGACACGGCGGGGCCGCCCGGTGGCGGCGTGGAACTCGTGTCCGGGATCGCCACTAGCCGCTCGCGGTCGAGGCGCTCGAGGTACTGGTGGATCGCCGCCAGCGGGATCCGCTCCCGGCCCGGCCGCTCCCGGCGACGGCCTGAGAGCGTGGCGAGCTGGAGTTCTCCCGAGGACGCGTCGACCCACCAGAGGCTGCCGGCCTGCACGCCGAGCGTCCTGGCGCCCGACGCGACGATACGGCGCGCCGCCTCGTCGAGGTTCCCGCGATGCAGCGCATCGTCGCGGGCGAGGTCGGCCAGCGCGCGGGTCTGGGCGGCCAGCCGCCGCCGCGCGCGCTTGAGGCTCGCCTCGAGCCGCCGGGTCTGGGTCATGTCCCGGAAGATGCCGATCGTCCCGACGACGCGGCCGTCCGCGGTGCGGACCGGCGAGGCGGAGACCTGCACCAGGCGGGACTTCTGCCCGGGACGCCCGAGCCGGAACTCGTACGTGCTGCGCTGCCCGCGCAGCCGGATCAGCGTCTCGGTCTTCATCCGGGAGAAGTCCTCGGGGGACACGAGTTCGGACAGGTTCCGGCCGACCAGCGATTCGCGCGGGGTCGAGAACAGCGCGGCGGCGGCCTCGTTGGCCAGCACCACGTTCTCCTCGAGATCGACGACCATCACGCCCTCGGTCAGCGCGTCGAACAGGCTCCGCTCGTGATCGAGCCCGAGGACCGCGAGGCGGTCGGTCCCGGCGAGAGGCTCGAAGACTACCGAGACGTGGCCGTTGCCGAGGGAGACCGCCAGGGCGCGGTAGCGCTTGCCGCCGACCAGGACCGGGATTGCGACCACCGCGGCCGGGTCGTCGGCGCGGGCCAGCAGGCGGTGCCAGGCGGGAGGCAGGTGGGCCGGGTCTGCTCCGCTCGCCAGCAGTTCGGCCCCGGAAGCGTTGGCCGCCAGCACGCTTCCGTCGGCGCCGACGATCAGCGCCGGTCGCCGTTCGGTCACGGCCGGCATGTCCGGGGTACCTTCCACGGGTGCTCCGCGCGCGCTCCGGGTACGCGGCACCGGGGGGAGCGCCGCCTCGTCCCTCGTCTCGCTCTTCGGGTCGGCCGGAGCGGTCTTGAGAGGACCGGCCCCGGCCGGGCCGGTCCGCCTCCCGGTTGTCCGCCGGCCCCGGACGCGGTTCCTTACAATGGCCCCGGGACCATCGAGCCGGGAGGGGTGCGCCATGGGTGAGCAGCAGATCGACGCCGGGGACCTCGGAGGAGACGCCCGCCGCGCCTTCATGCGCGCCCTGCTGGCCGACCTCGAGGCCCTCGAACGGATCATCGACGCCGGGCTGATCGAAAGCGGCGTGCGGCGGATCGGCGCCGAGCAGGAGGTCTTTCTCGTCGACGGGAGCTGGCGGCCGGCGCCGCGGGCGCTCGAGCTGCTCGAGGCGCTCGACGACCCGCACTTCACGACCGAACTCGCGCTGTTCAACCTCGAGGCCAACCTCGATCCGCTCGAGCTGTCGGGCGACGCGCTGTCACGCCTCGAGGCCCAGCTCGAGCAGTTTCTCGCGCGCATCACCGAAGCGGCCGCCCGGCTCGGCATCCACTGCCTGGCGACCGGGATCCTGCCGACGCTGCGCAAGTCGGATCTCGAGTACGACAGCATGACGCCGCGCCCGCGCTACCGCGCCCTCGATCGCGCGATCCGCCGCCTGCGCGGCGGGCAGCCGTTCGAGTTCCGCATCCGCGGGATCGACGAGCTGATCGTCAAGCACGACTCGGTGATGGTCGAGGCGTGCAACTGCAGCTTCCAGGTCCATTTCCAGGTCGGCGCCGACGAGTTCGCCCGGCTCTACAACATCGCCCAGGCGGTCGCCGGTCCGGTGCTCGCCGCGGCGACCAACTCGCCGCTGCTGTTCGGCCGCAGGCTGTGGCGCGAGACGCGGATCGCGACCTTCCAGCAGGCGGTCGACACCCGCAGCACGACGCAGCATCTGCGCGAGCTGCGCCCGCGCGTGTCGTTCGGGCGGCGCTGGGTCGAGCGCTCGGTGCTCGAACTGTTCCAGGAGGACGTCGCGCGCTTCCGCGTCCTGTTCGGCGGGCCCGAGGAGTCGTCGGACTCGCTCGAGATGCTCGAGCGCGGCGAGATCCCGCCACTTTCGGCTCTGCGGCTGCACAACGGGACCGTCTACCGCTGGAACCGCGCCTGCTACGGGCTGACCGGGGGAAAACCCCACCTGCGGATCGAGAACCGGCTGTTTCCTTCGGGGCCGACCGTCGCCGACGAGGTCGCCAACGCGGCGTTCTGGTTCGGGCTGATCGGCGGTCTGGCCGACAAGGTCGAGGATGTGCGCACGGTGCTCTCGTTCGCCGAGGCGACGCAGAACTTCGAGGCCGCGGCGCGGTCCGGCCTGCACGCGCAGTTCGTCTGGAACGGCACGACGTGGCCGGCCCGCGAGCTGATCTGCCGCGAGCTGCTGCCGCTGGCGCATCGCGGACTCGCGCTGCGGGGCGTCGACCGCGCGGACGTCGAGCGCCTGCTCGGGATCATCGAGCGCCGGGTCGAGTCCGGCCGGACCGGCTCGCAGTGGATGCTCCGTTCGCTCGACGCGCTGGGCGACCACGGCACGCTCGGGGAGCGGCTCAACGCGCTGACCGCGGCGGCGATCGCCCGCCAGCGGACGGGAGCGCCGGTCTCCGAGTGGCCGCCGGCCCGCCTCGAGGAGGCGGGGGGCTGGCAGCACAACTACCTCAAGGTCGAGCAGTACATGTCGACCGACATGTTCACGGTCCACGAGGAGGAGCCGATCCACCTCGTGGCCAACCTGATGCTCTGGGAACGGATCCGGCATGTGCCGGTCGAGGACGACGACCACCGTCTGGTCGGGCTCGTGTCGTACCGTGCGCTTCTCCGGTATCTTGCCCGGGAGCGCGATGGTGGGACCGGGTCCGGTGTCGCCGTGCGCGAGATCATGACCGCCGACCCGGTGACCGTCACCCCGGAGACCCGCACGCTCGAGGCGATCCGCCTGATGCGGAGCACGAAGGTGGGATGCCTCCCGGTGGTCAAGGACGACCGGCTGGTCGGTGTCGTGATCGAGCGCGACTTCATGGACATCGCCTCGGAACTGCTGCAGGAGCGGCTCGCGGACGACACCTGATCCGCGGCCGGTGCCGTGGCGGGACGGGAATGCGTGACGACGGCCTGCCGTCGCCGCGGTGGACACGATGGAAGCCAAGCCGACGCAGAACAGCCTTCCGGACGAGCGCGTGCTCGCCGCCTACGGGCCGACGGACAGCGGTCCGCTGCTGATCGTCACGGTCGGCGTCCACGGCAACGAGCCGGCCGGGGTGGCGGCGGTACGCCGCGTCGTCGCGCGGATCCGGGACGAGCGGGTGTCGCTGGCCGGCCGGCTGTGCGTCGTCGTCGGCAACGTCGAGGCCTCGCGGCGCGGCGCGCGCTTCGTCGATCGCGACCTCAACCGGCTGTTCGTTCCGGGACGGATCGCGGCGCTGCGCGCCGGGGCGGTCGATGCGCCGTGCACCGAGGACCGCGAGTTGCTCGAGCTGCTGGACACGGTCGATCCATGGATCGACCGGGCGGCGCGTGACGGGCGTACCGCGTACCACCTCGACCTGCATTCGAGTTCGGCCGACGGTCCGCCGTTCGTGACCACCGGCGACACGCTGCGCAACCGCCGGTTCGCGCTCGGGATCCCGCTGCCGCTGATCCTCGGACTCGAAGAGCAGATCGACGGCACGATCACCGAGTACTTCGGGGAGCGAGGACTGGTGACGCTGGCCGCCGAGGCCGGCCGCCACGATGCCCCGGCGACGGTCGACCACCACGAGTCGGTGCTGTGGTTCGCCCTCGTCCGCGCCGGCCTCGTCGCGCGCCGCGCGCTGCCGTGGCTCTCGTGGCACCGGGCGCGGCTCGAGGCGGCGACGGCCGGAATCCCGCACGTGATCGAGGTCCGGCACCGCCATCGGATCGCGCCGGAGGACCGCTTCGAGATGGGAGTCGGATTCCGCAACTTTCACCGCGTCCGGCGCGGCGACGTGCTGGCGCGCGACGCGCGCGGCGAGATCCGGGCGCCGGAGCGCGGCCTGCTGCTGCTGCCGCTCTACCAGGGGCTCGGCGACGACGGGTTCTTCTTCGGTCGCACGGTCGGGTGGATCGAGCGGGTTCTGGCGGTCGTGCTGCGCCGCCTGCGGATGCTGTGGATCCTGCGGCTGCTTCCGGGCGTGACGCTCGTCCCCGATCCCCGGCGGCTGGT
>JAJRXN010000479.1 GCA_024276295.1 Acidobacteriota bacterium | reverse complement strand
GCCGCACGACCTGCCGCATCATCAGCACGCCGACGACGATCAGCGGCGGGCCGTAGGCCCAGGCCAGCGCCTGGATCGGCGCGAACAGCGGGATGAAGAACAGCGAGACGGCGAACGCGGCAGCGGTGACCAGCGCGGCGAACCCCGTGCGCGCCCCCTCCTCGATGCCGGTCGCCGACTCGATGTAGGCACCGGCGGTGCTCGTCCCGAGCGCACCCGCCGCGACGCTGGCCAGCGCGTCGGCCATCATCGGCCGCTCGATCTCCTCGAAGTTGCCCTCCTCGTCGAGCATCCCGCCCGCGGCGCCGACGCCGATCAGCGTGCCGACCGTATCGAGGAAGTCCATCAGGAAGATCGTCAGCAGCACCGGCAGGAACGCCGCGCTGAACGTCGCACGGAAGTCGAGCTGGAACGCGATCGGCGCCAGCGAGTAGTCGCCGACGAACGGCAGCGCCACGAGCCGCTCCGGCGCCTGCCCCTGGCCGAGCGCGATGCCGACCACCGCCGTCGCCGCGATGCCGAACAGCATCGCCCCGCGGACCCGCAGCGCGAGCAGCACGGCGATCAGCAGGAAGCCGGCGATGGCGAGCTGGACGGTCGGACTGCCGAGGTCGCCGAGCCGCACCGGCACCGCCGGCGCCGTCAGCCGGCCGGCCGCGGGGTCGAGCAGCGCTTCGGGCGACAGGCCTGCGGCGGCGCTGGTGACGATCCCCGTCTCGTACAGGCCGATGAACGCGAGGAACAGACCGATCCCGGCGGCGAAGCTGTACTTGAGACTGGCCGGGATCGCGTTGGCCAGCCGGCCGCGGATCCCCAGTGCGGTGATCGCGACGAAGACCAGTCCTCCGGCGAACACGGCCGTCAGCCCCTGCTGCCAGGTGAACCCGAGCGTCGCGACGACGGTGTACGCGATGAACGCGTTCTCGCCCATGTACGGCGCAACGGCGATCGGGCGGTTGGCCCACAGGCCCATCAGCACGGTGCCGAGCACCGCGACGCTGATCGTCGCCACCGTCGACGGACCTTCCGGCAGCCCGGCGACACGCAGGATCGCCGGGTTGACCACGATGATGTAGGCCATCGTGAAGAACGTGACGAGCCCGCCGACGATCTCGCGCCGCAGGTTCGACCCGCGCGCCGAGATGCCGAAGAAGCGATCGAGACGTTCGCCGGAGCCCATGCCGCGCCCAGTCTACAGCGCCGTTCCGGCGCGTGGGCCGGGCGGGCAGCCCCCTGGTCGCACGCTACGGACACCCCGCCGGCATGGCGCGCGGCGTGCCGTCGCTGGCCGTGCCCCAGGGGCCGGCCGCCGGGCAGGTCAGGTTGCGGGCGCGCACCACGTAGAAGAACGACCGGCCCGCCGGCGGGCTCTCGCCGTCCTCGTACCGCGTGTCCGTCGGATCCGGGTCCGGCCGGCAGCTCCCGCCGTCGCCCGACGCCAGGTCCCCGACGAATCCCCGCGCCACGTCGTACTCGTCCGCGAACGCCGCCGCCGACCAGCTCACCACCGTCGGCGCATCGCCTTCGACCTGGACGCCGGTCACCTCCTCCGGTGTCCCCGCCGCCGCATCCGACGGAGCGCAGTCCGCCGCGTCCTGCTGGCCGTCGCCGTCCCAGTCCAGGGCGCAGGCGTCTCCCCGCCCGTCGGCATCGCCGTCGAGCTGGTACGCATTCGCCACCAGCGGGCAGTTGTCGGCGAGCTGGTTCACCCCGTCGCCGTCGAGGTCGTAGGGACTGACGAGGTACACAACACCCCGCTTCGTCGTGCTGTCCACCGCCGTCGAGACGACGATCTCGTCGAGGCCATCGTCGTTGAGGTCAGATACCGCCGAAACAAAGGCGGCGTCTTCCGCCTCTGCCCCCCCAGATCACCATGTCCGGACTTGCCGTCCCCGATTCCTCGAACGGAAAGACACGATCGGCGGCATACACGAAGACCGCCCCACCAGCTACCCGGCCTGCGGGGGCGTCGGCTCGACTTGCAGAAACGACGAGGTCGACAAGCGCATCGCTGTCAATCCTCCCTGCCGCAAGATGCGCGCCGTATCGGCCCGCTTCCCAGTCGCCATAGAAGATCCCGTCCGAGTGTGTACCGAGGCTCAGCGTCGGTAGCATCGGATCCGTCGCCTCGACGATCCGCACCTCACCAGCATCGGTCACTGCGTTGCTCTCTCCGTCCGCGAAAAAGGCACCGATGGCAATCTCGGCAGTTCCATCCGCGTCGAGGTCTGCCAGGGTGACTCCTCGGGCCGCCCCCGCTTGGTCCCCTGCATTCGGACCGATGAGCAGTCAGTCTGGCGACTCGATGGCCAGATCGATCACCGAAGGCCAGAACGTGCCCCCAAGAAACACGTAGACTTCCCCGGCATTCGCCAAGCGGTTGAGTGGTCCATCGGCCAACTCTGCGGCAACGAGAAGATCATCGATGCCATCAGCATCAAGATCTCCCCCTGCCAGCGAACTCAGGTAGTCCCCGTCGTCCGCACCGAAGATCGTCACGTCCGCATCCACTCCGTCGTCGACCAGCGCTGGCCAGTCGGAGCGCCCCCAGACGAGATAGATTCGGCCGACCTGCCGCGTGATCGTCGGATCCCAGCCACCGGGCACGTCCAGCACCAGGTCCCCGATGCCGTCGCCGTTGATGTCGCCACACGCCAGCGCCCAGCCGAGGTCGTCGGTCGTACGCTTTCCCCACAATGTCACGTCGGCATCGTCGACCGACAGCGGCGACGCCCATCGTCGCGGGGCTGGCGTGGCTGATTCCGCCCCGGG
>JAJRXN010000007.1 GCA_024276295.1 Acidobacteriota bacterium | reverse complement strand
GGGCGGTGGCCGGCCGCGCGGATCGAGGCGGTGTGGACGGCCGTCGGCCGTGCAATGCACCGCCTCGGCTTCGACATCGACTTCGCGCCGGTCGCCGATCTCGACGCCGGAGACGGAGCCAACGCGATCGGCAGGAGGGCGTACGGCGATGCGCCGGAGCCGGTGGTCCGCGCCGCCGGTGCCGTGCTCGCAGGCCTCGCGGCGGGGGGCATCGCCGGCTGTCTCAAGCACTTCCCGGGTCTCGGCGGGACGCGCGTCGACACGCATCGCGCGCTGGCCGTCTCCCCGATGACCGCCGGGGAATTCCGAAGCCGGGACGGCGTCCCGTTCGCACGGCTCGCAGCGCGGGCCCCGCTCGTGATGACCTCGCACGCCCACTACCCCGGCCTGGACGGCGAGCAGCCGCGTCCCGCCACGTTCAGCCGCGGGCTGGTGACCGACCTGCTGCGCGGCGAACTCGGGTTCGGCGGGGTCGTCGTCTCCGACGACCTCGAGATGGGCGCCGTCCTGCGGTTCGGGGACGCTGGGGAGCGGGCGGTGCGGGCGCTGGCCGCCGGCTGCGACGTGGCGCTGTTCTGTCGCGATCTCGACGCACCGCGCCGCGCCCGCGACGCGGTCGTCCCCGCCTTGGCCGACGGACGGCTCGACCCGGCCGAGCACGCCGCCGCCGTGGAGAGGCTCGAGCGTCTCTCCGGCGACGCCCCGGGACCGTCCGATCTCGTGGCCTGGGAGCGGGCGCGCGACGACCTCGAGGTCGTGCTCGAGATCACCTGACCCGCGTCCGCCCGCCGGTCAGCGCAGGCTGTGTCCGGTCAGCCGCTCGAGGGCCTCGAGGTAGCGCCGCCGCGTCCCTTCGACCACGTCCTCGGGCAGATCCGGCGGCGGGGAGTTCTTGTCCCACCCGAGCCGCTCGAGGTAGTCGCGGACGTACTGCTTGTCGAACGAGGGCTGGGGACTGCCGGGACGGTACTCGTCGCGCGGCCAGAAGCGCGACGAGTCGGGCGTGAGCATCTCGTCGCAGATCGTCATCCGGCCGTCGATCACGCCGAACTCGAACTTCGTGTCGGCGATGATGATCCCCCGCTCCTCGGCCCAGGCCGCCGCCTCGCGGTAGAGTCTGAGCGTCAGCTCCCGCAGCCGCTCGGCGGTCTCGCCGCCGACGATCGCGACCATCTCGTCGAAGCTGATGTTCTCGTCGTGGCCGTCTTCCGCCTTGGTCGCGGGCGTGAAGATCGGCTCGGGCAGCCGGTCGCAGAGCCGGAGCCCCTCGGGCAGCGGGATACCGCAGATCGCTCCGGTGCGCTGGTAGTCATTCCAGCCCGAACCGACGATGTAGCCGCGCGCCACGCACTCGACAGGGTACATGTCCGCCTTGCGGACCAGCGCCGAGCGCCCCTCGAGCATGTCGCGGTACTCGCGCAGCGGCTCGGGGTAGGCGTCGACGTCGTCCGAGACGACGTGGTGCGGCACGAGATCCTTCATGCGCTCGAACCAGAACATCGAGATCTGGTGCAGTACCTTGCCCTTGTCCGGAATCGGCTGCGGCAGGACGTGATCGAACGCCGAGATCCGATCGGTGGCGATCAGCAGCAGGTGATCACCCAGGTCGTAGATGTCGCGCACCTTGCCACGCGAGAGCAGACGGACGCCCTGGATGTCCGTCCTCGTAACGACGGCCATGTCACTTCATCTCCTTGTAGAGCCTTCGCGCCTCGTCACGCAGGGCGGGATCTCCGAGACGCATGCGGGAGAAGGCCTTGAGCATCTTGCGGGCCTCCTTGGCGCGTCCGGCCGCTGCCAGCGCCTTGGCGCAGTAGAAAGGTGCGTTCTCGAAGCGCGCGTCCGGCTTGCCCTCGAGGGGCGACTTCGGAGCCGGCGCCACCTCGCGACGGCGGGTCCCCGCGCGCACGGTGACCGTTTCGACCATCGGCTCGAGCAGTTCGAGCGCCCCGTCGACCTCGCCCTTGCCGAGAAGCAGACGCGCCAGTTCGTAGCGCGCGTTCTCGCGGATGTAGGCGTAGCGCGCCTGGGGATACGGCCACGACTCGGTCGGGGCCCAGCGGTCGAGCGCCTCGAGGGTCTTCTCGTACAGCTCGATCGCCTCGTCGGTCCGCCCTTCGTTCTGCGCGAGCATCGCCAGTTCGTACTGGACGTAGGCGTGGCGCTTTTCCCGGCGCAGGACCTCGTGGAACAGTCTCTTCGCCTCGTCCGCATCGCCGCGCCGGACGGCCGCCACGGCGAGGGAGAACCGCGCGAGGTGTACCGCGGACGCCCGCTGCGGATCGTCCCGGCCGGGGCCGAGGGCGACGAGTTCCTCGAACGTCCGGCGCGCGAGATCGGCCGAGCCGAGCACGTCGTACGTCCGTGCCAGCAGGAACAGCCCGAGCGGGTTTTCCGGATCGAGCTTGCGTGCGCGTTCGAGGTACTTGCGCGCCCGGACGGCGTCGCCGCCCGGCCGCCGCAGCTCGACGAACCCGAGCTTGCGCAGGGCCTCGGCGTCGTCAGGGTCGCTCTTGATGCGCTTGTAGTCGTGCTTCTCGGCGGCGACCCAGTCCCCGCGCGTGATCAGCTGCTCGCCCTCGGTGGGTGTCGTCCGCCTCGGCTGCGCCGCATGGACCGCCGGCGCCAGGGTGATCGCCGCCGCGACGAGCAGGAGACACGCGAGGATCGGACGCCCGGTCGCGTTCCTGTTCATGGCTTCGTCCGCCTCCGCCGACGCGAGACCAACCCTTCCAGACGGTCCCGCAGCCGTTTTCCGCCCCATGGCCCTCGCCGTCACTCTAGCATCTCGCCCCGGCCGCTGCCTGCAGACCCCGGCTCCGCCGCGCGCGCCTCGAACCCGGGAACCGCGATCACCGGGTGGCTTCCGCGGAAGCGGTCATCGAACGCGGCGGTGATCAGCGGTCCCATGTCCTCGGCCGTCGGCAGGCCGGCGGCCCAGAGCAGCGTCGGCAGCACCGATCGCACCGGAAACCCGTCGAGGCGGTGGCCCGCCACGACGCCCTCGCCCCGGAGCAGGACCAGACCGTCCGGCGGACCGCGGTGCGTTCCGGTCGGCGCCGTGCGCCCGACGAGGCTGGCCAGCAGTCGTTCGAAGTCCGTGCGCTGCCGGATCCCGTGCGGCGAGACGACGAGGACCAGTTCTTCCGTCGGAGCCGCCGCGAAGAGGTCCCCCAGCAGCGGATCCAGCTCGCGCACGTAGCGCGTGAGCGTCAGGCCCCAGGCCCGGATCTCCTCCTGCGTCGCGCCGCGCGCCGGCCGGTCCTCGCGCCAGCCGGCAAACTCCCAGGCAACCCGGTAGTGCCCCGCCAGCCGTACCCAGACGATCGGCCACTGGCCCCGCGCCACCACCGCGCGGGCGACTCTCAGCGCGCAGGCATCCTGCGCCAGCGCCTCGGCGACGATCGTCTCCAGCCGATCCGTGGCCGGCAGTTCGTCGGCCGGCGGATCGAAGAACCGTCCCCGGACGTCCCGGGGCGCCGGGCAGGCCAGCACCTCGTCCCCGACCTGGAAGCGCGCACCGGCCACGAGCCGACTCTCGGGGATCGCGATCTCTCCCGGGCCGGCCCGCCAGCCGAGCGGATCACCGATGCGCGCCATCGGAACGCCGAGTCCGCGCGCGATCTGCGGCAGCGCCACCGTGCGGACGACCTGGCGGTCGACCGGCACCCTCTCCCACAGGGGCGTCCAGAGCAGCGGTCGCAGCAGCAGTCCGCGCGGGAGGATCCCGAACGAGCGCCGCGAGCGCGATGGGCGATAGCGCACCGAGCCGAGCACGCCATGCTCCCGGGCCGGCTTGCCGGTGATCAGCGTCGCGTGGAGGGCGATCGGGTCCGTAGCCCGGGGCTCCGTCACGCGCACCAGCAGCCCCTGCTCGGCCAGCCCGCCGAGCGCCTCGGCGTAGCCACGCTCGATGTACAGTCCGAGATCGTCGGGGTCGAGCGCCGGAATCTCGACCAGCAGGACCGGCCGTCTCGGAGCGAACCCGGGAATGTCCACGGCGCGGGGAGGCTCGAACTCGATCCGGCGAATCGAGGCCGTTGCCCCGAGGGCGACGAGCGTCCCGGCGGCGAGGGCGACGAGCCACGGCAGGCCGGGACGCCCGGGGCGGCGCAGCTCGACGATCACCAGCACCAGCGCGCCGAGCGCCGCCGCCAGACCGGTCGTCATCATCAGCGCCAGGCAGAGCCGCGCCGTCGCCGGAAGCAGCGAGCCGAT
Organism: Acidobacteriota bacterium; assembly: GCA_024276295.1. GTDB lineage: Bacteria > Acidobacteriota > Polarisedimenticolia > J045 > J045 > J065. The sequence goes on along the minus strand of JAJRXN010000007.1, from coordinate 2,952 downwards.
CCGGCCCCACTGCCACGCACACGCGGCGGAGAGCAGCACCGCATCGAGCAGCGCGAAGCGCAGCACGTAGCGCAGGCTCAGTCCGCGACGCGTCGTGCGCGACACCGCAAGCGCCATGCCGAACAGGACGAGCGCCGGGCCGGCGAGCACGAACAGCGCGACGATCTGCGGCGCAAGCGCCCACCATGTGGCGACGAAGCCCGGCAGGGTCAGCGGGATCTCCGGGCTGAGCACGAACAGGAGCAGCGTCTCGGCCCAGCTCGCCACCAGGGCCGCGGGGAGGGCGTCGACCACCAGCCACGAGGCCGGTCCCAGTCCGCGGGCGATCCGTCCCGGTGCGCCGCCGATCACGCCGTGTCCTGTTCGGCGACGCGCCGGCAAGCCCAGCGCAACCGCAGCGCCTGGGCGAAAAGGACGTGCCCGAGCGAACCGGGCAGCCACGATGCGCTCGGCAGGAACACGTCGTGGACCAGCCGTTCCTGCTCCGGATACCACGCGCCGAGCAGGTGGGCGCGGGTCAGCGTCGAGCATTCCGCCGCCGTCAGGGCGAGCGCATCCTCGAAGCGCGGGGCTCGTTCCCGCCCCTCCACCCGCAGCGCCGCGCGCACCAGTGCGCCGCTGCCGAACACGGGATGCCGCGCCTGCGGGTTGGCGAGCACGATCGCCTCGCCCTCTCCGACCGGCAGCGGCGCCCACCAGCCCGGACCGTCCCGCCGCGGAGCGATCCCGAGCGGCCCGAACACGCCGTTCCATGCCGTGCCGAGTTCCTTCTCGTCGAACGGCGACGGCTCGCTGCCGCGCGGACGGACCAGCGCCTCGGCCAGGTGCAGCATCTCGTCGTCCTGCGTGCGCGGCCCGGCCTCCGGATGCGCGCTTTCGGCCACGCGTGCGCCGAGCAGCCCGGCCAGCCGACCGGCCATCGCCGCCGCCTGCGAGGCCTGCATCGCCGCCGCGAACGCGAAGCTCCGCGCGCACCAGTCGGCGGCGTCCGGATGCGCGTAGACGTCCGCGACCAGCGACAGTCGGCCGCCGTCGACCAGCACGGCCGAGAATACGAGTCCCGCCGCCATGGCCGAAAGGACCTGCCCCCGCCGGACGTCGAGATCGACACCTTCGAGCACGACGGTCTCGGCCCGCAGTCGCCCGACCGTCGTGCCGGCATCGACCAGCGGTGGATCGGCGACGAGCCTCTGCGCCAGGCGGCCCGGCCACCACGTGACGCTCCGCCCGTCGGGACGCGTGGCGAAGGCGGCGTCGATCTGCAGCGCCGCGACGGCGTGTTCGAGGGCCTCGAGGCCGGGATCGGTCATGGGTTCTCCGGAGGTCGGCGACTGCATTATGCCGGGCGCCGGGCGTCTTTCGGGCTAGACTGCGCGCATGCCGTGGGACCTGCTCGCCACCGTCGCCGACCAGCAGGAGCTGGCGCCGGGACATTTCCTGCTCGCCCTCGAGGCCCCCGAGATCGCCGCCGCGGCGCACGCCGGCGAGTTCGTGATGCTCGGGATTCCGGGGATCGACCGGATGCTGATCCGCCGGCCGTTCTCGATCGCCCGGGTCCGGTCCGAACCCGACGACGCCGCACCACGCACGATCGAGATCGTCTACAAGGTCTTCGGGGCCCGCTCGGAGGCGTTCAGCACGCTGCGGCCCGGGGCGCGGATGACCGTCCTCGGTCCTCTCGGACGCGGCTTCTGGCTTCCGGATCCCGCCGCGCGGCACGAGCTGCTGCTCGTCGCCGGGGGGATCGGCATCGCCGTCTTCCCGCTGCTGGTCCAGCAGCTCGGCCCGCACGCGCCGGAGGCGACCCTGCTCTACGGCGCCCGGACGGCCGGCGAGCTGATCCTGCGCGACTGGTTCGAGCGGCATGGCGTGCCGTGCGACGTCGCCACCGACGACGGCACGGCGGGACACCACGGACTCGTGACCGCACTGCTGGCCCGGCGGCTCGAGCAGGGCGCGTCCACCCGGCGTCTGGTGATGGCCTGCGGTCCGACGCCGATGCTGCGCGCGGTGGCCGACCTGTGCCTGCAAGCGGACGTGCCGTGCCAGATCGCCCTCGAGGAGACGATGGCCTGCGGATTCGGTGTCTGTCTCGGCTGCGTCGTGCCACGCCGCCATCCGGAAGGCGAGTTCGACCGGTTCGTGCGGGTCTGTTCCGAAGGACCGGTGTTCGATGCCCGCGAGGTGGCGCCGTGAGCGGCGGCGTGCACACCGAGGTCGAGGTCGGCCGGGGCCTGGTGCTCCGCAACCCGATCCTGACGGCCAGCGGCACCTTCGGCTACGGGCTCGAGTACGAACCGTTCGTGGACCTTTCGGCCCTCGGTGGCATCGTGGTCAAGGGAATCAGCCTCCAGCCCCGGGCAGGAAACCCGCCGCCCCGCATCGTCGAGACCCCGGCGGGAATGCTCAACGCGATCGGCCTGCAGAACGTCGGCGTCGAGCGCTTCATCGAGGAGAAGCTGCCTGCGCTGCGCGAGCGCAACGCCTGCGTGATCGTCAACGTCTTCGGCTCGACGAGCGAGGAGTACGTCGAGGTGGTCGAGGCGCTGGAGCGGGAACCCGGGGTCACCGGCTACGAACTGAACCTGAGCTGCCCGAACGTCCGTCGCGGCGGCGTGGCGTTCGGCCGCGACCCGCAGGCGATGTGCGAGCTGACCGCCGCGGTGCGCGCGTGCACCACACGCCCGCTGTGGGTCAAGCTGACGCCCAACGTGACCGACATCGCCGAGATGGCCTGCGCCGCCCGCGACGGCGGCGCCGACGCGCTGAGCCTGGTCAACACGTACGTCGGGATGGTGATCGACGTCGAGACGCGGCGCCCCGTGCTGGCCAACCGGACGGGCGGACTGTCCGGGCCGGCGATCCGGCCGCTGGCCGTCGCCGCCGTCGACCGCGTCCACCGCGCCGTCGACCTGCCGGTGATCGGCATCGGCGGGATCACCTCGGTCCGCG
>JAJRXN010000478.1 GCA_024276295.1 Acidobacteriota bacterium | reverse complement strand
CTCGAGCTGGCGGAGCGACGTGAACACCTTGACCAGCGCCTCCTGGAACACGTCCTCGGCGTCCTCGCGGTGCCCGCACATACGCAGACCGAAGGCCCAGATCATCGGCCCGAAGCGGTCGACGAACCGGTCGAACGCGCCGGACCGCCCCTCGCGGATCGCCGCGAGCAGCTCGCGGTCGGCCGCGCTGAGCGCCTGCGGCGTGGTGTCGCCGCCTGTCCCGTGTTCACTCATCGAGAGCGATGATACCCTTTCCGCGCCCGCCGCCCGACTCCACCCGCGGGCGGGCGGGAGTCCCGATTCCACGAGGAGACCAGGAGATGCTCGCCAAGATCCAGGAGCTTCTGGCCGACGAGGCCGCGTACCTGCTCGAACACGAGTCGAAGACGATTCCGCGGGAGCGGATCCACGCTCCTGGACCGGACTTCGTCGACCGCGTGCTGGCCGCCAGCGACCGGCCGGTCCCGGTGCTGCGGAACTTCGCCACGCTGCTCGGCAGCGGGCGGCTGGCTGGAACCGGCTACGTCTCGATCCTGCCGGTCGATCAGGGGATCGAACACTCCGCCGGGGCGTCGTTCGCGCCGAACCCGGACTACTTCGACCCGGAGAAGATCTGCGAACTGGCGCTCGAGGGCGGCTGCAATGCGGTCGCCTCGACGCTCGGCGTGCTCGGCATGGTCGCCCGTCGCTGGGCGCACCGGATCCCGTTCCTGCTCAAGCTCAACCACAACGAGCTGCTGAGCTATCCGAACCGCCACGACCAGGTGATGTACGCCAACATCCGCCAGGCGTTCGACATGGGGGCGATCGCGGTCGGTGCGACGATCTACTGGGGCTCCGAGGAGTCCTCCCGCCAGCTCCAGGAGGTCTCCGAGGCGTTCCACATGGCCCACGACCTGGGAATGGTCACCGTCCTGTGGTGCTACCTGCGCAACCCCGCATTCAAGAAAGATGGCGTCGACTACCACGCCTCCGCCGACCTGACCGGCCAGGCCAACCACCTCGGCGTGACGCTCGAGGCGGACATCATCAAGCAGAAGATGCCCGAGAACAACGGCGGTTACACCGCACTCAAGTTCGGCAAGACGCACCCGAAGGTGTACGACGAGCTGACGTCCGACCACCCGATCGATCTATGTCGCTACCAGGTCGCCAACTGCTACATGGGACGCGCCGGACTGATCAACAGCGGCGGCCCCTCGGGCGACAACGACCTCCAGCAGGCGGTGCGCACCGCGGTGATCAACAAGCGGGCCGGCGGCATGGGGCTCATCTCGGGCCGCAAGGCGTTCCAGCGCCCGATGGCCGAGGGCGTCGCCCTGCTCAACGCGATCCAGGACGTCTATCTCTGCCAGGAGATCACGCTGGCCTGATCATCGGCCCGGGCGGGCGATCGGCCGCGCCGATCGGCCAAGGGATCTCGCGGTTGCAGGCCGGGCGGGCGATTCGCTGCGCGAATCGGCCGCCCCTACCGGAGCGCCTCGATCATGCCGCGCGCCTCGCCCGCACGGGGATCGTCCGGGGCGAGTTCGACGAACTTGCGGAAGTGCTCGAGGGCACGCTCCCGCTCGCCGAGTCCGATCAGCGCGAATCCGAGTTCGAGGTGCGCCTTGGCGAACGACGGGTTGACCTCGAGCGCCCGCTCGAACGCGGCGACGGCTCGCCGGCGATCCTCGGCCGTCAGCCCCGGCCGGTTCATGATCGTCGCTCCGACGTTGTAGAACATCCGGTCGGCCTGTTCGGGGTCCTTCTCGGCGACCTTGCGGAACAGTTCCTCGGCCCCCTCGAGATCGCCCTCGGCGCTGCGCGCCATCGCGAGCGTCATCAGCGCTTCGGGATCCTCGGGCGCCGCGGCGACCCAGGCGTCGAGCAGCTTGCGCGCGTCGGCCGTTCG
>JAJRXN010000477.1 GCA_024276295.1 Acidobacteriota bacterium | reverse complement strand
GGCGACGGTGACCGAGACGCTGTTGGCGTGCGACGTCAACCTGTTCTGGTACTCGGCGACGAGCATCAGCCGCAGCAGCACCTTCCGCGCGCCGCTGGGGCCGATCACCTGCACCTCGAAGCCGCCGGGAAACGGCGGATTACGCTGCGCCATCACCGAGACCGGATCGGTCGTCTCGAGCGGCGGCGAGCCGGTGATCCCGACCGAGTAGTCCATCGCGCCTGCGATGCGGCCGCCCCGGAGCTGGGGGAGCAGGCTGCGCACCACGTCCGCGGGTATCCGGTGGTCGGACAGCGCCGTCAGCGTGCCGTCGGCCGCGATCCGGTGGAACGCCGAGGCGGCGTCCTGCCCCGGATCCCACGCCAGCCGCACGCCCTCGGTATAGAGCACCTTGCCGACCTCCTCCCGGAACGTCGGCGAGAGCCCGCCGAGCTGGAAGTAGTCGGCATACCGGACGCTGCGGAACTCGATCAGGTCGAGGGCGTGGTCGTACGGCTCGATCGGTTTCTCGTCGCGCCGCGTCAGGTACCAGAGCTGGAACCGGTAGACGTCGGCCAGGAAGTCGACGTCGGGGGTGTCCGCGTCCGCGTCGTGGTCGACCGTCGCCGTGACCGCCTCCAGCTCACGGACCGCCAGCAACGCGTTGCCCGTCCGCGTCTCGCCCGTGGCATCCGGCCGGAAGCCGCCGTTGGGATCGGCGATCGCGAGCCGGGCGCTCGCCAGCAGCGGCCGGTCCGCCGGCAGCTCCAGCGCCGCGAGATAGCCCTGCCCGGTCGTGTCGTTCTGGTACACCCGGCGCGACTGCATCACCTCGAGCTTGATCTTGTTGACCGCCTCCTGGCCGCACAGCGCGAGGTCGTTGTTGCTCTCGAGGAACATCGTCGTGCGAATCGTGCCGATGTAGAGCTGCGTGAACATCAGCCCGACGAGGCTCATCAGCGCCAGCACGACGAGCACCTCGGCCAGCGACATTCCCTGCTGGGACGGCGCGTCCCGCCGCATCCTGCCGCGCTTTCCATCGGTCGTTCGCATCACGGCCATCCCTTCGCCTCAGCGCTTGATGAAGATCCGGCGCTGGTGGTATGCGTAGTGCAGGCTGCGATCGTCGCGGAACGCCTCGACCCGCACGAGATAGGTCCCCTCGGGGAAGCTCGACACCGGCGTCGACCACGTGTACGTGCTGCCCGTCTCGAGCAGCGAGCCGTTCGACGGCCGCCGGCCCGGCGAGGCGGCCGAGTCGTCCTGCATGTGTTTCCACGTCTTGCCGTTGTCGTCGCTGTACAGCAGCGCGAACGAGACGCTGCCGGTCTCGGCGAAGCTCGATGAGTACGCCGACGTGTACGGCCGCCCGTCCCAGCGCAGCCACTCCTTGGTCCACGCGATGTCGATCGTCGCCGGATCGGCCAGGTCGGTCACGTCGTCGGGCAGCGTGATCTCGATCCGCGGAACCTGTGGAATGCGCTTCGTGCCGGTCTGCGTCCCCGCGGCGAGGAAGCCCTGGATCAGCGTCAGGAACGACCAGCGACCGATGAACGCCGAGCCGGTCAGGCTCGTCTGCGCCAGGCCGTTGACGACGACGAACGCGTGGTCGTTGGCCTGCGAACCCTCGAGCTTGATCATCGAGCTGCCGAGCAGCCCGCTGGTGTCATGGTCGTAGAAGTGGTTGATCGCCGTCCCGGAAAGCGATCCGTCGTAGTACGCCGGATCCTGGTAGTCGTCCGGCACGTTGCCGCTGCCGTTGAGATCGACGTTGAACGGTCGGTTGATCTCGGCGCGGTTCGGGATCGGGAAGTTGTAGCTGCTCTCGATGTCGAGCCCGTCGCCGGTCAGCGTCCCGGACTGGCCGTTCTTGAACTGGTGATGGAACTTCGACGAACTCGTACCGATGCTGAAGAACGTCGTACTGCCCTCCTGGGTCAGCCGGCGCGTGGCGTTCTGGAACGTCGTCCCCGCCGGGAGATTGGCGGTGATCGCGGGCCGCCGGACGCGGATGAACGTGTCCGCTCCGCTGCCGCTGGCGATGTTGCCGTCGGTGGCCCACAGCGCGTACTGCTCGTCGGGATACAGCTCGCCGAGCCAGTTGATCGACCACCAGTCGTTGCCCGACTCGTTGCTTCTGATGTACTTGACGCCACCCGACTGGGCGGTCGTGATCGACATCTCGTAGCGCAGGCCGCTGCCGCCGTCGAACGGCTTGCGCGAGACCGGAATGCTGTTGCAGAAGTCGTTGGCGCAGTCGTAGCCGATCTCGTTGCCCAGTCCGATGTAGTAATACGAGAAACCGGTCATCGTCGTGAACACGGCGTGTGACTTGAGCAGCGCCCCGCGCAGCATCTGGAAGCAGCGGTTGACCTCGACCTCGACGTCGCCGGAGCCGGTGTACCAGCCGTCGTTGGTGCTGCTGCCGTCGTTCTTGACGGCGAAGCCGGGCCAGAAGGCGTCGTCGGCCGCGCGGTTGCCCGAGCCGTCGTGAAAGTCGTCGAAGTAGCGATTGTACCCCTCGCCGAGCGGGTTGGTCGTCGCATCGAACGGCTCCTTGACGTCGGCATACGGCATGTGGCGCGGATCGCCCATCACCTGGAAACGTTCGGT
>JAJRXN010000476.1 GCA_024276295.1 Acidobacteriota bacterium | reverse complement strand
CTGCTGGCGGCTGCAGCACTGTTCGTGGAAAAGGGCGTGTTCCAGCGCCGGACGCGGATCGTCTGACCGGCGGCGGGGCACCATCGCGGCGGCGTCGCCCGCCCCCGAGGCTGTGGTGAGCAGGTTCGACGAGGAAAAGGCATTCCTCCGGCGACTGGCCGGACGCGCGATCGAGATGGCCGAGGAGGCCGGATTTCCTCCCGGCGCGCTGCTCGGCGTCCGCCGGCTGGTGATCGAACTCCGCGTGCCGACCGATCCGGCCGACGAGAACGTTCTCGCCCACGAGGCGGAGCGACTCGCGCGCCAGCTCGACGATGCGGTCCGGGAGGCGCTCGCCGGGCTCGGAGCCGCGACCGGCGGACGGATGTTCTGCCTGCGCTGCAGCACGGACGAGTGTCCACACGCTCGACCGCGGACCTCGCGGGAAGTCTTCGCCGGTTACGGCCCGACCGGGACGCCGCGTTTCGTGGACTTCACGCAGCTTCTGCTCGACTGCCAGGACCCGCGGGTCGAGGCGCTCTTCGACGAGTCGCGACGCGCGCTCGTCTCGCTTCTGCTTTCCGGAGACGACCTGACGGATGGTCTCCTCCCGGCATACCGGGACGAGCGCCGCGGCTACCGCCTGCACGCGCAGCTCGCCGCGGGCTGGTTTCGGGCGCGGGATCCGCGCGGCGATCCCCGGCCGGTCGCGCTCTCGTTCCTGGTCACCTCCCTCGCCTCCCGGCGGGGTGCCCGGCGTTACTCGCTCGACGTCGTCGGAATCGGCCCCGGCGGCGAGCCGCCCGACCGCCTGCTCGACCTACTCGCGGGCGACGCGCACCTTCGCGAACTCCGCTGGGCACGCGGCGTGCTCGAACGGATCGAAAAGGCGGCCAACCGCGGCGGCCGGGAGATCGACCGCCGCATCGAGGGACTGCTCGACGGCCTCGGCCGACGCCTCGAGCGACGTCACCGCGCCCGGGGCCGACGGACGAACCACGCCGAGGAGCGTCACGTCTCGGGCCAGCGACCGACACGAATGGCCCTGGCCGATCTCGGGCGCGCCGGCCCGGACGACCTGCTCTACGACACGCGCCGGCGCACCTGGGTCGTGCTCGGCGAGCGGGGGCGCGTCCATGTCTTCAACGCCGAAGGCCGCCTCGTCACCTCGGTCCGCTACCCGCCCCACGTGATCGCGCGCCGGCGACGCTCCGGCCTCTGGCGGCCGCTGACCCCGGCCGAGATCTCCGGACTCCGCAGCCGCTGGCCGGTCCAGGGGGATTCGCCGGACGGCGGCCCCGATGCGGAGTCCGCGGTGGGCACGGACACCCGCGAACCCTAGATTGTTCATGGGGATTCGATCGGGCTCCGCACGAGGCGAGGGCCTCGACGGAGAGAGGTATCCATGTGGACCGATGACGCCGGAGCCGCGAACGGCACCCGCACCGAGGATCCCGCACGCCGGCCCGGAGCGTCCGAGATCACCCAACCGATCCGGACGCAGGCCGGACCCGATGCGCCCCGCGGGACGGGCACCCTCCCCCCGCCGGTCGAGGAGCCGGTCCTCGCCCGGCTGCTCGTCGACCGCCAGGGCACGATCCTCGCGTTCGACCGCGGCGCCGAGGAGCTGACCGGCTGGTCGGCGCTCGAGATCGCCGGACAGGCGCGCGACGTCCACGACGGCGGCCCGCTCGCCCGCTCGCTCGCCGACGACGTGCCGCGACCCGCCGTCGACGCGCGCGGACTGCGCACGCTGCTGCGCCTGGAGCGGAAAGACCGCGGCCGGATCGACGTCGAGGTCCGCGTGCTCCCGGTCGATCCCGACGGACGGCATCTGCGGATCGACGTACTGCGCGTCGTCCGGACGCTCGAACCGGTCGGTCTGATCGAGGCCGGGCTCGGCGAAGTCGATCCCCTGACGGGGCTCGTCGGCCCCGTCCTGTTCCAGGAAGCGATCGATGGCTCGATCGCGAGCCGGGAACGCGGCGAGGCTACCGATCCGGTCTCGCTGCTGCTGATCGACATCGACCGCCGGGAGATGCTGGTCGAGCACTTCGGCGAGCACGCCTGGGGCCGCCTGCTCGGCGCCCTCGCGGGGATCCTGCTCGCGGTCTCGCGCTCCCAGGACCTCGTG
>JAJRXN010000475.1 GCA_024276295.1 Acidobacteriota bacterium | reverse complement strand
TCGGTGACGAGATCGAGGCGTTCCGCATCGAGCTGGTCAAGCGCGAGTCGCTGGGCGAGAAGGTCGAGGCGACGGACTGAGCCTCGCCACCGCCGTGGAGCTGCCATGCGCGTCGGGGTGATGATCCTCGAGCTGTACCTGCCGGGTGCCACCTCGCTCAAGGACAAGCGCCGGGTCGTGCGCGGACTCAAGGACCGCTGCCGCGCGCGGTTCAACGTCGCGGTGGCGGAGGTCGACTTCCAGGAGCTGCACCAGCGGGCCGGAATCGCCTTCTCGTCGGTCGCCGCCGACGAACAGACGCTGCGCGGCCTGTTCGACCGGATCCGTGACGAAGCCGAGTCGATCACCGGCGGACGGGTCTCCGAGATCTCCCGCGAGTACCTCTGAGGTGATGGCTCCGCGCAGCGCATCGCTCTGTGGATTCGTGCTCGTCGACAAGCCGCCCGGCTGGACGAGCCACGATGTCGTCGGCTGGCTGCGGGCCCGGCTGGGGACCCGCCGCGTCGGGCACGCGGGAACGCTCGATCCGCTGGCCTCGGGTCTGCTGCCCTGTCTGGTCGGTCCGGCGACGCGGCTGATCCGCTGGCTCCATGCCTGGCCCAAGAGCTACGTCGGCGAGATCGTGCTCGGTCGGGAGACCCCGACCGACGACGCCGAAGGGCTCGCCCCCGGCGACTTCACGCCGCCCCCCCTCCCCCCGCGCCTGGTGCTGGATACCGCCCGACAGGCCCTGACCGGAACGATCGAGCAGGTCCCCCCGGCGTTTTCGGCAAAGAAGCTCCGCGGAATCCCGGCCCACCGCCTCGCCCGTCGCGGCACGGGCGACGCGCCGGTGCTCGCGCCGGTACGGGTCACGATCCACCGGCTGCGGCTCCAGCCCGTGGCCGACGGCCGGCTGCTGTTCGCGGCGCGGGTCTCCTCGGGGACCTACCTGCGGGCGCTGGCCCGCGACCTCGGCCGGCTGCTGGGGACCGGGGCCCACCTGTCCCGACTGCGCCGGACCGCGATCGGCCCCCTGCGGGTCCGGGGCGCCGTCCGGCCGCTGCCCCGCGAGCAACGTCGCGCCGGCGCCGTCGAGGCGCCGGTCCCGCTGCTGCCGGCCGAACGGATCCCGCTCCCGCTCGAGGACGTGGTCCTCGACGGGGAGGGGGTGGCGCGGTTCCGGCAGGGCCGGCGGGTCGAGCCGGTCGCCGCTCCCGGCGGGCCCGGCGCGGTGAGGGCCCTCGACCGCGGGGGGGCGCTGCTCGGAATCGGGGAACTGACGGCCGGGCGGCAGGTGCGGCCCCGGGTCGTGCTCCCGCCGGCAGAGGGCTGAGGCCCGCGTTTGCCCCCCGCCCCGCCGGACGGTAGACTCCGCGCGGTTCGAGTGCCGCCCGGAGCGGGCGGACCGCCCGGTTGGTCGGAGCAACCTGAGAGATACGGCGACCGGAAAGGCCGCACCCCGGGTGCGGAGGAGACGGGACCTTGCCTCTGTCGAAAGAAAAGAAGCAGGAGATCATCTCGGACTTCGGTCGGGCCGAGGCCGACACCGGAACGCCGGAGGTGCAGATCGCGCTGCTGACCGAGCGGATCCGCTACCTGACCGAACACTTCAAGGTCCACAAGAAGGACCACCACGGACGGCTCGGCCTGCTCAAGCTGGTCGGCCAGCGTCGCCGCCTGCTCGACTACCTGCGCCGCAAGGAGCCGGCGCGGTACCGTCAGGTCATCGCCCGCCTCGGCCTGCGCAAGTAGCGCTGCCGTCCCGCATGTCATCACCGCGACACCCCGAAGGACTCGCTTGCGTCGCGGCGGATGCCGACCTGCCACGGTGACTGGACTGCGTAGCCAACGACACGACGAACCGACCGCCTGCCTGCCGGTGGACGGTGCGGGCGTGGCGTTGGCTACTCAGCCCACTCGCCGGGCGTGGTCGCGCCCGCCGGGTGCCCGGCCCTCACGGGTGTCGCTCTTCGGCTTCGCGAGGCGAAGCCGGCACAGGAGCGCACCATGTCAACGAAAGTCGTACGCAAGGAAATCAAGGTCGGTCCGCACACGCTGACCGTCGAGACCGGCCGGGTCGCCCGGCAGGCCAGCGGCTCGCTGACGATCCGGCAGGGCGGAACCGTCGTCCTGGTCACGGCCCAGGCCGCCCGGCAGCCGAAGGACATCAGCTTCCTGCCGCTGACCGTCGAGTACCGCGAGGCGATGTACGCCGCAGGGAAGATCCCGGGCGGGTTCTTCAAGCGCGAGGGCCGTCCCAACGAGAAGGAGACCCTCACCTGCCGGCTGATCGACCGCCCGCTGCGACCGCTGTTCCCCGACGGGTGGAGCTTCGAGTCGCAGGTGATCGCGATGGCGCTGTCGGCGGACAAGGAGCACAACCCGGACGTGCTGGCCGTCACCGGCGCGTCGTTCGCGCTGTCGCTGTCGGACATTCCGTGGCAGACGCCGATCGCCGCCGTTCGCGTGGG
>JAJRXN010000474.1 GCA_024276295.1 Acidobacteriota bacterium | reverse complement strand
GACGACTCCGACTCCGACGGCGTGACCGAATGCGCGGGAGACTGCGACGACAGCCAGGGCACGGTCGGGCCCGGATTCGCCGAGTTGTGCGACTCGCTGGACAACGACTGCGACGGCTCGGTCGACGAGGGCCTGCCGCTGACGACCTACTACCTCGACGCCGACGAGGACGGCTTCGGCGACCCGTCGAGCACGATCGAGGTCTGCGACACCTCGCCGCCGCCGGGCTACTCGGCCAACCCCGACGACTGCAACGACGGCGATCCGGACACCTATCCCGGCGCGCCGGAGATCGTCTGCGACGGTATCGACCAGGGCTGCGACGGCCCGGCCGACGAGTCGCCCGACGCCGACGGCGACGGGTGGGACGTCTGCGACACGACCGACCCGGGCGATGCCGACGGTCTGCCGGCGTACTGCGCCGACGACGACGTCGCGCGGCATCCCGGCGCACCCGAAGTCTCCTGCGACGGCGTCGACAACGACTGCGACGGGACGACCGACGTGCCGGGGCTGGTCTGCGGCGATCTCGACGTGACGAACCTGCGCTTTGCGACCGCCAGCAAGAGCGCGATGAACTGGGACGCGGCGATCGGCGCCAGCGCTTACGCGCTCTATCGCGGCGACATCGAACCCGTCGGCTTCCGCGGCTACGACCACGTCTGCCAGGCCGCGGAACTCGGCGGCACGTCGGCCGAGGATCGCGACCTGCCGGCGATCGGGCACGCGTTCTACTACCTCGCCACCGGCGTCGCGATCGACGGCGGAACCGGCAGCTTCGACAACGGCCCGCTGGGCCAGGACTCCGCGGGGACGATCCGCCCCGACTCCGCGCTGGCCTGCGGCCCGCGCGTCTACGTCGATCCCGACGCGGCGGCGAGCGCGGCGACCGGGCTGAGCTGGGCCGATGCGTACACGACGGTGCGCGCGGCGCTCGGTCATTCGCGCGGCCGCAACCGCGCGCTGACGGTCTGGATGCGCGGGACGGTGCAGGACGACCCGATCACGCTCGACGGCAGCGGCTACCGCGGCCTGCGCGTGCTCGGCGGATTCGCCGGCACCGAGGCCAATGCGTGGGACCGCGATCCGTCGGTCAACGTGACGACCTGGCGCACGGTGCCGGCCGGCACGCTGCTGACGCTGCTGCAGGAGAGCGCCGAACTCGACGGACTGACGCTCGACGCCGGCCAGCTCGGCGTGCGGGCCGATCTCGACCTCGGATCGCTGACGCTGCGGCGGATCGACGCCCGGAGTCTGTCCGACCGGCTCGCCGACCTGCGCGTCGTAGGTCCGGGAGACGGGCGGCTCGTCGTCGAGGACGTCTCGCACGACGGCAGCGGCAACGGCGCGATCCGGGCGGTGGCCGAGGCGGCGCGGCTCGACGGGAGGATCCGCGGCTCGACGTTCAGCGGCGGCGTCGACACCGCGCTGCGACTCGAGGCGCGGCCGGTCTCCGGCGCGGCGACGGTCGACCTGCTCGTCTCGCGGGTGACGATCTCCGGCGGGCAGACCGGGATGGTCCTCGGAGCCCACGCCGACGACAACGGCACCTCGGCGCAGCAGCTCTCCCGCGTCGTTTCGTCGGTGATCCACGGCACGACGGGCGACGCCGTGCTCGTCGAGGCGAGCGGGAACTTCACGCTCGACCCGGCGGCGAGCGCCATCGCCGCGCCCCTGCTGACCGGGAACACGATCACCGACGCCGGCGGTGTCGGCGTGCGCGTCGCGGCGACGCGGACCGACACCTCGGGCAACGTGGCGGGACACGCCGTCGAGAGCCGGCCGGAACTGCGTGACGTGCTGATCACGTTCCACGGTGGTGCGGGGGTCGAGGAGTCGACCGACGACGTGGCCAACGGCCTGGTCTCCGATCCGCTGCTCGAGCGGTGCGACCTGTTCGGCAACGGCTCGCTCTACCTCGACGAGGGGACGACGACCCTGTCGACGATCGCCGAGGTCAACGCGCTCGGCGCCAACATCGGCAACTACGACGCCGACCCGCTGTACGTCGACCGGCCCGCCGCGGACTTCCACCTCGGCGTCGGCTCCCCGGCGATCGACGCCGGCTCGGCGGAAGCCCCGGCGCTGCCCGGCGAGGACCGCGACGGCAACCCGCGCGTGCGCGGCGCCGCTCCCGATACCGGCGCCTACGAAGCGATTCCGTAGGCCCGCCCGCATGTAGGGCAGCCGCTCGCCCTCCCGGCCATCAACCGCAACCCCTCCATCCAGGATCGGCGGGGCCGTAGCGGCGCCCCTTGGGGCGCCGATTCTGGATAGGGAGATTCCAATGGGAAATCGGCCGGGCAAGCCCG
>JAJRXN010000473.1 GCA_024276295.1 Acidobacteriota bacterium | reverse complement strand
TTCGACCAGAAGACCGGCGAGTTCCGCATCTACGCCAAGCGGCGCGTCGTCCCCGAAGTGACCGACGAACTGACCGAACTCAGCCTCGAGGAGGCGCTGGAGATCGACTCCGAGGCCGACTTCGACCAGGATCTGCTGTTTCCGCGCGACGTGCCGGAACTCGGGCGCATCGCCGCGCAGGCGGCCAAGCAGGTCATCTACCAGAAGGTCAAGGAGGCCGAACGCGAGAAGATCTACAACGAGTACATCGACCGCGTCGGCGAGCTGGTCAACGGCTTCGTCAAGCGCATCGAGCGGGGAGACGTGATCGTCGACATGGGAACCACCGAGGCGGTCGTCCCGCGTCGCGAGCAGGTGCGAAGCGAACACTACAATCCGGGCGACCGGATCCGCGCGATCATCGTCGACGTCGAACGGTCGGGCAAGGGACCGCAGATCATCCTCTCGCGCACGGATCCGCGCCTGGTGATGAAGCTGTTCGAGATGGAGGTGCCGGAGATCTACGACGGCACGGTGCGTATCGTCTGCGTCGCCCGGGATGCCGGGGAACGCTCGAAGATCGCCGTGCAGTCGCGGGACCGTGACGTCGACCCGGTCGGCGCCTGCGTCGGCATGAAGGGCAACCGCGTCCAGTCCGTGATCCGTGAGCTGCGCGGCGAGAAGATCGACATCGTGCAGTACCACGAGGATCCGATGACCTTCGTCCGCGAGGCACTCAAGCCGGCGACCGCGAACCGCGTCGCTTCGCGCGACGAGGACCGCCGTCAGGTCGAGGTGATCGTCCCGGACGACCAGCTCTCGCTGGCCATCGGCCGTCGCGGACAGAACGTCCGCCTCGCCGGCCGCCTGGTCGGGTGGCGCATCGACGTCAAGAGCGAGAGCGAGAAGCGCGCCGAGATCGACGCCGAGCAGGAGGCCCGCACGCGCGCACGCAGCCTGTTCTCGCGGCTCGAGATCGACGACACCGTGGTCGAGGCGCTGATCGAGGCCGGCTTCCGCGACCTCGAACAGCTCATCTCGGCCGACCTCGAGGATCTGACGCGCGTACCCGGGATCGACGTCGATCTGTGCCTGCAGATCCACGATCAGGCGGAGCGCCTGATCACGACCGTGCGCGCCGAGGAGGAAGAAGCGCGGCGCGTCGCCGCCGAACTGGCCGCGGCTTCCGAGGCGCGGCTGGCAGAAGACGCTGCCGTGGCCCAGATGGCGAGCCTGCTGACGGGCGGCGGGAACACCGGCGAATCGTCCGAGGATGCGCCGGCCGTCCTGCTGGCCGAGGATGGCGGGCCGCCCGAGTCAGGCGAGCAGGACCCGGAGTCGGAGCCCGAAGGCACCGACGCGCAGCAGGAGTAGACCGTGCGGATCTTCCAACTTGCCAAGGAGCTGAACGTCGACAGTCAGGAGATCATCGACGCGCTCGAGGACATGGACGTCCCCGTGAAGTCGAACCTCCAGGCGATCGACGATGCGCTCGTCGCGGAGATCCGGGAACTGTTCAAGCCCCGGCCCAAGCCGCAGCCCCGGACGGTCAAGGACGACGCCGTGCAACGGGCGCTCGCCGAGAAGATGGCGCGCGAGCGTGCGGCGGAGGAGGCCCGCCGACGCGAGGAGGAGCGCAAGGAAGCCGCACGCCGTGCGGCACTCGAGCGCGCCGCCCGCAAGCGCGCCGAACTCGAACAGGTGCGTCGCGCCGCCGAGGAAGAGATGGAGGCTGCGCGTCGCGAGGCCGCGGCGGCGACCGAAGAGATCGAGGTCCCCGCCCACGAGGAGGAGGCGGGCGTTCCGGCCGGCGGGCAGCAGGCCGCGACCGAGCCGGCCGCCACGGCCACGGCGGACACGCCGGCCGATGCGACCGAAAGCCCAGCACCGGAGGCCCCGGCTGCCGAGAAGGCACCGGCCCCGCCGCCACCGGCCGGCGGCGGACTGGGCAAGGCGGTCGTCGCGCCTCCGCCGACCACCGCCAAGGAGCGCGCCGAGCTGCTGGGCAAGCCGCTGAGCGAGCTGCGCCCGCGGACGCCGGTCGTGCGTCAGACCACGCCGCCGCCGCGGCGTCCGTTCATGCCGCCCGGCCCCGGTGGACCCGGCAGCAGCGCCGGCGCCCCGCCGCGGCGCCGCAAGCGCAAGGGCAAGCGCCCGGCCGCGGAGGCCCGGCCCGCGATGCAGACCCGTCCGCAGCCCGACCTCCCGCCGGTCGGCGAGGTGCGCATCTCGGAAGGCATCACCGTCAAGGACATCGCGGAACGCATGGGCCGCAAGGCCAAGGACGTGATCACCAAGCTGTTCCTCGAAAAGCGGCTCGTCGTGACGATCAACCACGCCCTCGACGAGGAGACCGCGGTGTGGGTCGTCGAGGCGTTCGGCGGGACGCCGGTCCATGTCGGCATCGAGGAAGAGGCGCTGGGCGACGCAATGACCACCGATGCCGAAGCGGGCGGCGGCGAGGCGCTCCCGCGTGCTCCGGTGGTCACGATGATGGGGCACGTCGACCATGGCAAGACGAGCCTGCTCGACGCGATCAAGAAGACCCGCGTCGCGGAACGCGAGGCCGGCGGGATCACGCAGCACATCGGCGCCTACAAGGTCGCGAAGGAGGTCGAGGGCACGCAGCGCGAGATCGTCTTCCTCGACACGCCCGGTCACGAGGCCTTCACCCTGATGCGCGCCCGTGGCGCCACGGTGACCGACATCATCGTGCTCGTCGTCGCGGCGGATGACGGCGTCATGCCGCAGACGGTCGAGGCGATCGATCACGCGCGCTCGGCGGAAGTCCCGCTGATCGTCGCGGTCAACAAGATCGACAAGCCGGGCGCCAACCCGGACCGCGTGCTCCAGCAGCTCGCCGAGCACGACGTGCTGGTCGAGCAGTTCGGCGGCGAGGTCGTGGCATGCTACGTCTCGGCCAAGACGCTCGAGGGACTCGACCACCTGCTCGAGATGATCGTGCTGCAAGCCGATCTGCTCGAGCTGACCGCCGATCCGGAGCGTCCGGCAAGCGGAACGGTGCTCGAGGCGCGGCTGGACAAGACGCGCGGACCGGTGGCCACGGTGCTGATCCAGAACGGTACCCTGCGGACGGGCGACGTGTGCGTCGTCGGCTCGATCCTCGGCCGCGTCCGCGCGCTGGTCGACGAGATGGACCGGCGCGTCGACGAGGCGGGTCCCTCGACACCGATCCAGGTGCTCGGCCTCGAGGACGTGCCGCAGGCCGGCGACCAGCTCCAGGTGTTCGTCGACGAGCAGAAAGCCCGGCAGATCGCGATGTACCGGCAGCAGAAGGTGCGCGACGAGCAGCTCCGCCGCCGGCAGACGCTGCCGAGCCTCGAGAGCCTCCACGAACAGATCAAGGCCGGCGAGGTGCCCGAGCTGCCGGTGATCCTCAAGGCCGACGTCCAGGGTTCGGTCGAGGTGCTGCGCAAGGCCCTGACCGACCTCTCGACGGAGGAGGTGCAGGTCAAGGTGATCCACGCCGCGACGGGAGCGGTCACCGAGACCGACGTGCTGCTGGCCCAGGCGAGCCGCGCGCTGATCGTCGGCTTCAACGTCCGCCCGCAGCGTGGCGTGCGCGAACTCGCCGAACGCGAGGGCGTGGACATCCGTCTGCACACCGTGATCTACAAGGTCACCGAAGAGATCGAGCAGGCGATGCTGGCCACGCTCTCGCCGCTCGAAAAGGAGGTCTACCTCGGCCGGGCGGAAGTTCTGCAGACGTTCAAGGTGCCGAAGACGGGCACGATCGCCGGCTGCCGGGTCGTCGACGGCGTGATCCGCCGCGACGCCCAGGTCCGCCTGCTGCGCGACAACGTCGTGATCTACGAGGGCAAGGTCTCCTCGCTCAAGCGATTCAAGGAGGATGCCCGCGAGGTCCGGTCGGGATTCGAGTGCGGCATCGGGCTCGAGCGGTTCAACGACCTCAAGATCGGTGACGAGATCGAGGCGTTCCGCATCGAGCTGGTCAAGCGCGAGTCGCTGGGCGAGAAGGTCGAGGCGACGGACTGAGCCTCGCCACCGCCGTGGAGCTGCCATGCGCGTCGGGGTGATGATCCTCGAGCTGTACCTG